>JANNQE010000178.1:0-3266 GCA_031441625.1 Planctomycetia bacterium | reverse complement strand
GGCCAAGCGGCCGGGGGTGAGTGACCTGACACACACCGGGGCGATCCTCGGCACGCCCGGCTACATGGCCCCGGAACAGGCCCGCGGGCATGGCAAAGCGGTCGGCCCGCCGGCCGACGTGTACGCCCTCGGGGCGGTGCTGTTCACCTGCCTCGCCGGCCGCCCGCCGTTCGTCGGGGCAGACGCGCTGGAAGTCGTGCTCAAGGCCGCACAAGACGACCCCCCGAGCGTACGAGGGCTGGTGAAAGACACCCCCCGCGACCTCGACACGATCGTGGCCAGGTGCCTGCGGAAAGACCCGGCCGAGCGGTACGCAAAGGCCGGCGAGTTGGCCGACGACCTGCTGCGGTTCCTCCGCGGTGAGCCGATCCGCGCCCGGCGGATGGGCTGGGTTGAGCGGGCGGCCCGGGGGTTACGGCGGTGGCGTCTTCCCGTCATCTTTGCCGTCAGCGTGTTGCTCGTGGGCGGCGGCCTGGCGGTGGCGTTTCTCGTCCTCAAAGGCGGGTGGGACAACCTGTTCGCCCCAAGGAACCTAACCGCTGACGTCCGCCGTTCGCCGTCGGCCGATTCCATCTCCGGCGACCCGCGGGACATCGCCGAGCGGTTCTTGAACGACGCTCAATTGAACCCGACGAACCCGGCCGCATTGAAGTGGACCTCGCCGGGGTTTCAGTTCACCTGGACTTCGGGCACCGGTTCGGGCGTGCGTGACCGACCGTACTACAAGTTCACTCGCCCGCTCTTCACCGAGACGAGGACGTTGGACGAGCAGACGGTCGAGTATCGCGGGTCGGTGAGCGTGCTCAAACGGGTGATAGCCCGGGGCGGCGGGACCGTGGAACTGCCGAGTGGCGGGTCGGCGGACTTCATCCTGACGGTGCGGGCGAACAAGACGGCCGGGGCATGGCGGGTCGACTCGTTCGAGTTCACCGACCGCGGGTGCCGGGCGGGGCCGGCCGAACTGCCTGTCGATGTCACCGAGTGGACGATCCGCGAGACGCTCAACTACCCGCCCGAGGCGTTTGAGCGGCACACCGTCAAGGATTTCGAACGGATGCAGGGGATGCAGTCGTGGGTGTTCTACCACACCGGCGGGCCGGTGAAATTGTTCCTGACCTTGGAGGAGACCGGGCAGCAGACCATCCGGCCGGCCAACCTGTTGGCGTCCGCCGACCGCCCGTACACGAGCGACGAGCAGGAGGGGCGGGTGTGCTTTCAATTGTTCCGAAACCTCGCGAAGGAACAGGGCGCGTTCAGCCTCATCGAATCCGTGTCGATGCGGTTGAACATGAACTACGGCTCCAGTTCGTCCTTCCCTTGCCTGTGGTACCACTGGAAGGGGGCGGAGTTCAGGGAGGTCGTCGGGAGCGCCGACCTGTCCGACGGGAAGGAGCACGAACTGCTGGCGCTCGCCGCGGTGGAGGTGGACCCGCCGAAGGGGGAGAAGCCGCGGAAGGTGGTGCTCCGCCTGCTGGTGAAGAAGTAGTGAAAGGCGAGCCGGCAGGCACAGGAGCTGTTTTGCTCCGGTCCCTCCCGGCTCACTCGCTTTCAGGTTAGTACCGATAGCTGTCGGTCTTGTAAGGGCCGTCCTTCGACACGTGGATGTACGCCGCCTGTTCGGGCGTCAGCTCGGTGAGCATCACGTTCAGCGTCTTCAGTTGCAGCCGGGCGACGTGCTCGTCCAGTTTCTTCGGCAGCACGTACACGCCGGTCGGGTACTTCTCCAGGTGCCGCCACAGCTCGATCTGGGCGAGCACCTGGTTGGCGAACGACGAACTCATGACGTAGCTCGGGTGGCCGGTGCCGCACCCCAGGTTGACCAGCCGCCCCTTGGCCAGCAGGATAATCCGCTTGCCGTCCGGGAAGACGATGTGATCCACCTGCGGCTTGATCTCCTCCCAGCGGTAGTCTTCCAGGCTCGACACGTCGATCTCGTTGTCGAAGTGGCCGATGTTGCACACGATGGCGTTGTTCTTCATCGCCGCCATGTGCGCGTGCGTGATCACCTTGTGGTTGCAGGTGGCGGTCACGAAGATGTCGGCCTTGTCGGCGGCGTACTCCATCGTCACCACGCGGTACCCTTCCATCGCCGCTTGCAGCGCGCAAATGGGGTCCACTTCCGTCACCCACACCTGGGCGGACAGCGCCCGCAGCGCCTGGGCCGACCCCTTGCCCACGTCCCCGTACCCGGCGACCACGGCCACCTTGCCGGCCACCATCACGTCGGTCGCCCGCTTGATGGCGTCGACGAGCGACTCGCGGCAGCCGTACAGGTTGTCGAACTTGCTCTTGGTCACCGAGTCGTTCACGTTGATGGCGGGGAACTTCAGCTCGCCCCGCTTGTGCATCTGGTACAGGCGATGCACGCCGGTGGTCGTCTCCTCGGTGACGCCCTTGACGGCCGCGAGCCGCTCGGAGTACCAGCCCGGCTGCGTGGTCAGCCGCTTCTTGATCGACCCGTACAGCACCCGCTCTTCTTCACTCGTCGGCTTGTCGAGGACGTGGATGTCCTTCTCCGCCCGCGCCCCGAGGTGGAGCAGCAGGGTGGCGTCCCCGCCGTCGTCCAGGATCATGTTCGTGAACCCGCCGTCGGCCCACTCGAAGATCTTGTGCGTGTACTCCCAGTACTCGACCAGCGTCTCGCCCTTGTAGGCGAACACGGGGGTGCCGGCGGCGGCGACGGCGGCGGCGGCGTGGTCCTGGGTGGAGAAGATGTTGCACGACGCCCAGCGGACTTCCGCCCCGAGCGCTTGCAGCGTCTCGATGAGCACGGCCGTTTGGATGGTCATGTGCAGGGAGCCGGTGATGCGAGCGCCCTGGAGCGGCTGGGCGGCGGCGTACTCGTCGCGGATGGCGATGAGGCCGGGCATCTCGATTTCGGCGATGGCGATCTCGCGCCGGCCCCACGGGGCGAGCGACAGGTCGGCGACGTGGTAGTCGGTGAAGGCGGCGGTCGGCTTCTTGGCAACGGCGGTCACGTTCAGAGTCCCCTGACTGGTGAACGGGCGCGGTTGAGAAATTCACCCTTCCGAGCCTGGCAGGCACGCCCGTGCGTCCTGTCGCAGCGCCCCTCGGCGGGGTGGTGTGGACGGTGTCCTGACCGGATCACCCAGGAATGATTAACACCGGCGATCCGGCGGGTCACTCCGGGGAGGGTCGAATGGGCTAGTATAGCGGCGGCCGGGCGGGTGGCAATTTGGGCTTCCGGGCGAACCCGGCCCGCGAGGGCCGCGGGTGCGAGCCACTTCCCCACGCACCCGCGGCCC
>JANNQE010000177.1:0-13664 GCA_031441625.1 Planctomycetia bacterium | reverse complement strand
CCGAGAGCGGGTTCCGATCCGCTCTCGGCGAGAGCGGGCCACCCTACACCACCACCTTCGGCCGCACCCGTCCCCCGCTCGCGTCGCCGGTGCCGACGAACACGTCGCCGCGGAACACGCCCACCAGTCCGGTGAAGCCCTCACACGGCACCGCCTGCCCCTGCACGAACCGCACGCTCGTGGTGGCGTCGAGCGTCACTCGCGGCAGTTCGACCACGGCCTCGCCCGCCGGTCGCAGGCTCGCCCGCACCTGTTCCATCGTGGCGTCGAGTGACAGCCCGTTGTCAGCGGCGAACGGGCCGACGTGCGTGCGGCGGAGGGTCTGCACCAGCCCGCCCACGCCGAGTAAGTCGCCCACGTCGCGGGCGATGCTGCGGATGTACGTCCCCTTCCCGCACTCGACGGCGATGTCCAGGTGCGGCCACTCGTAGCAGGTCACGGCGATGTGATCGACCCGCACCGGGCGGGCGTCGAGCTTGACCTCGGCCCCCGCGCGGGCCAGCTCGTGCGCTCGCTTGCCAGCCACCTTCAGCGCGGAGTACGCGGGGGGAAGTTGCTGAATCACCCCCGTGAACCGTCCGACCACTTCCCGCACCTGTTCGGCCGTCGGCGGGGTGGCACCGTCCACGGGTGTGACAACACCGTCGGCGTCGTTGGTGTCGCTGCGACTGCCCAACAGGATGCGAGACGTGTACCCCTTGCCCATCGCCTGCACGAACTCGGCCAGCCGCGTGGCACCGCCGACGCACAGCACGAGAGTGCCCGTGGCCAGCGGGTCGAGCGTGCCCGTGTGCCCCAGCTTGGTGCCCTTGGGGAACCACCTCTGCGCGCGGTTCACCACGTCCCGCGAGGTCATGCCGCCCGGCTTGTCGATCACCAGTAGCCCGTTCATCCCGGCCCCCCGCTGTCTTGTGCGTCCGCCGACAGGACGAGCGAAATGACCACCGTGTTCGCGCGCTCGCGGCACCCGTAGGACTTCCAGAACCGCAACCCGACGGCGTTGCTCTGCCGGATGAGCAGGTGCATCCGCACGATGCCCTGCTCCTTCAGCTCGGCCAAATAGTTGTCCACCAGCGCCCGCCCCACCCCGTGCCGGCGGACCGGCGTGAGCACGCCGACGTGGTGCAGGAACCCCCGCCGGCCGTCGTGCCCGCCGACGAGCACGCCGATCAGTTTCCCGTCCTGTTCGGCCACTTGACACAGACCGGGGTTGTGCGACACGTACCGGACGAGGCCGTCGTCCGTCTCGATCCGCCGCGCGCGGGCGGACGTCTCTTGCCACACGCGGAGGGCGGCCGGTATGTCTGTCTGTTCCATCGGTCGGATCGTGACCATCCCCATTCCCCCCGCGGTGCCGTGTGGCCCACCCGCCCACCTGTATTGTGTACAACCCCGCGGCCGGGCGTGGGCGTGCCCGCAAACTTGTGAACAATGTTAGAACGTGGGCGGCACCGGGGGCGGAATTCCGCGAAACGACCGCACCGGGGCACGGGGTCGAGCTGGCACAATCGGCCGCCGACGAGGGGTTTGAACGGGTGATCGCGGCCGGCGGCGACGGCACCGTGAACGAAGTGGCGAACGGGCTGATGCGGGCGGGCAAACTGGCGACGATGGGCGTGTGGCCGCTCGGGTCGAGCAACGACTACGCATTCGCCCTGGGGCTGAACGACTGGTGGAAGGCCGAAGGGAAGGGCGTCGAACTGCGACCGCGGGCGGTGGACGTGGGACGGGTGACGGGCGGCAAGCGGGAGCACTTCTACCTGAACTGTGCCGGCGTCGGGTTCAACGGGCTGGTGGCGCTCGACTCGCGGCGGATCCGGTGGCTCCGCGGGATGCCGCTGTACGCCCTGGCGTACCTGCGGTGCCTGATGTGGCACTTCCGCACGCCGGTCACGCGGGTGGAGATGGACGGCGAGGCGGTGTCGGCCCCGCTGCTGGCGCTCACGGTGAACGTCGGCGTCCGCGAGGGCGGGTTCCCCATCACGCCGAACGCGAAGGTGGACGACGGGCGGTTCGACTTCGTTCACGTGGCCGACCTGCGGCGGTGGGACTTGATCCGATTGCTCCCCAGTCTGATGGCGGGCAGCATCCCGACCGACCACCCGAAGATCCGCACCGGCACGGCGGGAAGGGTGAAGGTGGTGTCGGACGTGTCGTTGTGTTGCCACGCCGACGGGGAGTTCGCGTGCGTGCCGGCGGACGGCGTGAGGGAACTGACGTTCACCACGCTGCCGGGCCGGTTGGTGGTCGAGGGTGGGTGATGGCGGTTCGCGCAAGTTGCCCCCTCCGCCTCATTCCTCCGGTGAGCCGCGAGAGCGGCCGACCCCCGCCCACCGGCCGCAAGCCGTTCGACATATACTGACCCGGTTCGTAGGGCACGACGCCCGGCGAGCCGGGTTCAGCTTTTCCCGTGGCCGAATGTCGCCGTTCGCTCCGCGAACGGTGCCAGCCGCGTCGGGGAAACCCCCACCAGCCAACGCGACCGCCCGCGGAGCGTGCGGCGACACTGGGGCAACGTGACCATGTTCGGCAAGCAGAGCAAGAAGCCGGTCAACCGGCTCGCCCAGGTGTGGCGGGGCGGGGTGCCGGACCACGCCATCGACCTGTGCTGGTCGCCGTTCGGCAAGCAACTGGCCGTCGCCGCCGTGACCGGGCCGGTCGTCGTGTTCGACGCCGCCACCGGCAAAGTGCTTCACACCCTGAGCGGGCACGGGTTCGGCACCACCGCAGTCGCTTACAACCCGACCGATGACGACACGCTCGCCACCGCCGGGCAGGACGGCAAGGCCCACATCTGGTCCACCCTGATGGGGGACGTGCGGTACACCTTGGACGGCGGGTCGGCGTGGGTGGAGCGGCTGGCGTGGAGTCCGGACGGGAAGGTGCTGGCCACCGCCGCCGGGAAGAAGGTGCGGCTGTGGGACGCGAAGACCGGCGAGCAACTCCGCGAGTACGCCGACCACGGCGGCACGGTGGCGGACCTGGCGTGGCGGCCGAACGCGAACCACCTCGCCGTCGCCGCATACGGGGCGGTGAGCGTGTACGACCCGACGCAGGCGGAGGCGGTGCAGGAGTTCGAGTGGAAGGGGTCGGCGCTGAAGCTGGCGTGGAGTCCGAACGGGGCGATGCTGGCGCACGGCAACCAGGACGCGAGCGTTCACTTCTGGTACGCCGAGAGCGGCAAGGAACTGCACATGAGCGGCTACCCGTCGAAGGTGCGGGAAATCTCGTGGGACTTCACCAGCCGCTTCCTGGCCACCGGCGGGGGCGACGCGGTGTGCGTGTGGGACTGTGCGGGCAAGGGGCCGGAGGGGACGACGCCGAACATGCTGGCCGGGCACAGCACCGTCACAGCCGTGGGCTGGCAGCGGCGGGGGTTCCTGCTTGCGAGTGGCGACGACGGCGGGCGGCTGATCTTGTGGCAGCCGGCCAACCGCACCCCGCTCCTCGGCGGGGCGACGTTCCAGGGCACCGAGATCACCGGCGTGGCGTGGAGTCCGGACGACCAGTTGTTGGCCGTGGGGAGTGGCGCCGGGGCGGTCGGAGTCTTCAAGGTCATGTAGGGTGGCCGGCTCTCGCCGAGAGCCGGTCGGAATGTCGCTCTCGGCGAGAGCGACCCACCCTAACTCACGGCGTCCAATCCGTCTCGGCGGTCACGCCCGCGCAGAACTCGGCCAGCAGCCTCGCCGCGTGAGTCAAGTCATCGAGATGCACCACCTCGACGGGGCTGTGCATGTAGCGGTTCGGGATGCCAATCAACCCCGTGGCCACCCCCTGCCGGCTGATCTGCATGGCGTTCGCGTCGGTGCCTGTGGCCCGCGGTGCGCCCCGCACCTGAATCGGGATCTGGTGCGCCGCGGCGGTCGCTTCGAGCAACTGCACCACCTTCGGGTTCATGTTCGGCCCGCGATACACCACCGGCCCGCCGCCGCACTTGATGTCGCCCAGGCTCTTCTTGTCGCCGCCGGGCGTGTCGGTCGCGTGGCACACGTCCACGGCGATCCCCACGTGCGGGTTCACGCTGTACGTCGCCGTCGTCGCCCCCCGCAGGCCGATCTCCTCCGCCACCGTGCTCACACTCGTCACGGCCGCCTTCAGCTCCCGCCCCTTCAAATGGCGGAGTGCTTCCATCACCACGAACACGCCCACCTTGTCGTCCATCGCCGGCGACGCGGCCAGCCCGTTGCGTAAGGGCCGATACCCCAGCTCCAGCGTGACCGGGTCGCCGCTCCGCACGAGTTGGTCGGCCTCCTCCTTGTTCTTCGCCCCGATGTCCACCCAGATGTCGGTGAAGTCGGGCGTCTTGTTCCGCTCCTCCGGCTTCAGCAGGTGAATGGCCTTGCGGCTCACTACCCCGCGCATCGGCCCGTCTTTGCCCCACACGGTCAGGTGCTGGCCGAGCAGGATCTGCACGTCCCACCCGCCGATGGGCTGCACGTACAGGAACCCCTCGGCGTCGATGTGCTGCACCATCAGGCCGATCTGGTCGCAGTGCCCGGCGAGCATGACCCGCGGGGCGGACTCCGGCGGGCCGGCGGGGAAGCGGGTGGCGTACACGTTCCCGTGCGTGTCGGTGCGGGTGGCGTCGGCGAACCCGCCGGCGTACTCCCGGATCACGGCCTGAATGGGCTGCTCGTACCCGCTCGGGCTGGGCGTTTCGAGGAGCGATTTGAAGAAGGCGTGGGCGGTGTCGTCCATAGGAATGCGTGCGGTGGATGACGGGCCGGGTGAAAGAGATTACTTTCGGTGTGGACGAACCGAGCGACAAGGGAGCCAGGCATGACCGACCTGCAAGACCTGATCCTCGACAAACTGGTCGCCGCGACCCTCGGTCGGGATCTACCCGACAGCCCGCTGACGGTGGCGGCGCAACTGATCGAAGGGAAACGGCCGATCAAGTTCGGCGACAAGTTCAACGACTCAGTCATGAGCGAGATCGCCCGCCGGCTGGGGTGGCCGGTGTTCCTGGCCGAAGGCGTGCAGGGCGGCATCCGGGCATTGGAGAGTGAAGAAGACCGCCGGCAGTTCGCCATGACACTGTTCCGCACTCTGCCTGTCGGCGGGACGCCACCCAAGTTGACCAAGCACGACATGGCCCGGTTCGTCGCGTGGCCGGCACTCGACGTTCACCCGCTGGTGTGCCAGAACCCGAACTGCCGCTGGCCGAACCGGATGGAAGAACTGGCCGACTCGCACGAGGGCGACGACCTGCCCGCCGCCGACCCCCTGTGCCTGACGGTGCAGGCCGAGTTCCCGCACGGGTTGTCCACCCCGCTGTACGACGCCAGCCCGGACACCGCCCGCCTGCTGAAGTTGACCGAAGCCGTGCGAAACGCCTTCCGCAAGAAGCCGAAAACGACCGCCGGGTACGCCCTCCGCGAGATCGTGCGACTGACCATCAAGCACCGCGGCATCGGCGAGGCGGTGAAGGTGATCGCCGGCGTCGCCCGCCAGTGCGGACTGGCGGTGGAGGCGGTGTGATCCCGAGCGTGGGCCGTCAGGCCCATGAGTCCGCACCTCATGGGCCTGACAGCCCACGCTCGGCGATCACCGCTTCGCCTTGACCACCACGCCCCCCGCCTGTCACAATCCGCACACTCACCGCATCGACCCTCGGCAAGGAGGCCGACCCGTGCCGCTCCCGTTCTACGCCCGCAAGTTGCTCGTCCGCACCGGGCTGGCCGCCCACACCGCCGACGCCAAGAAGTACACCGGCGACCAGCCGCAGTTCGTGAAGTACCTGTCGGATCGCACCCTCGCCGCCCCGCTCGACGAGTTGCTCGATCCGGCCACCTTCCCGGACGCCGACGGCCCGGACGTGATGAACCTGAACCTCGCCGCCCCGCGGTTCGACTCGCCGATTGGCGGGTGGCGGTTCACCGCGGATCGCCTCGGCAACCCGAACCCGTGGGGCCTGCCCGCGCTGCGGCAGATCGTCGCCGAGCGGAAGGGCGTGGACGCCGACACGCAGGTGTTCGTCACGCACGGGGCGACCGCGGCGTATGCGGCAGTGCTGGACGCGTTCGTGAATCCGGGCGACCGCGTGGTGATGTTCGACCCAACGGCGGCGATGTTCCGGCTGGGGGCGATGAGCCGGCGGGCGAAGGTGCGGGCGGTGCCGACGTGGATGGAGGAGGGCCGCACGCGGTTCCTGTTCGACCAACTGGCGACCGCCATGCGCGGGGCCATGCTGCTGGTGCTGAGCACGCCGAACAACCCGACCGGCGGCACGCTGACGCAAGAAGCCGTGGAGCACATCGCATGGCTGGCGAACCGGCACGACGTGCTGGTGTACGCCGACGAAACCTTCGACCGCTTCCGGTACGACGACACTCCGCCGCCGAGCCTGGCGACGCAGACCGGCATGAGCGAACGGCTGATCTCCGCCGGGTCGATGACCGCCGGGTACGCCCTCGGCTCGCTCCGAGTTGGTTGGCTGACCGGCCACCCGCAACTGATTCGCCCGTGTGCGCTGAACGCCTTGCTGAGTGCGCCGTTCGTGCCGACCGCGTGCCAGCAAGCCGCCGCGCGGGCGGTGCAAGCCGAAGAAGACCTGTTCGCCCCGACCCTCGCCGAGTTCGCCAGCAAGCGGCAGTATACGGTGGATCGCCTGAAGAAGATGGGCCTCGACCCGGCGTGGCCGGCCGCGGGGTTCTTCTGCTGGGTGCCGGTGGCGCAACTCGGCGTGAGCGGCCGCGACTTCGCCGAACGGCTGCTCCGCGAACAGCGGGTGCTGGTGGGTCCGGGGCAGGCGTTCGGGCCGAGCGGCAAAGACTATGTGCGGATCAGCTTCGCGGTGGAAGACGGCCGGCTGCGGGAAGGGCTGACGCGGCTCGAACGGTTCGTGACCACGCTGAAGGGCACGCCGCTGGTGGAGGCGACGACCGTCAGCGTGCCGGACGAAACGCCCGTGACCGTGCCCGAGGCGGTGGAAGAGCGGATGCCGGCGTTCAGCCGGGTGTGATCTGGTCCCCCTCTCCCCCGGGGGAGAGGGGAACAATGCAAACCCGTCTGCTCGCCGAACGCGACTTCCACGACGCCCAGGCCGTCGAGCGGGCGCGCACCTTCCGCCGCGACCCGGCCCGCCTGCGGTTCACCGATGCCGACTTCCTCGATCACGAGACGTGGGTGCGGCGGGCGTTCGACGCGCTCGGTTCGTTGCACGGCAAGTCCGCCCTCGATTACGGCTGCGGGCACGGCATGGCGGCGGTGGTGATGGCCCGCGCCGGTGCCACCGCGAGCGCCTTCGACTTGTCGCCGAAGTACGTCACCGAAGCGGAAGAGCGCGCCGCCGCGAACGGTGTGAACATCACCTTCACCGACGCCGACGCCGAGCACCTGCCGTACCCCGATGCCAGCTTCGACGCCATCTGGGGCAACGCGATCCTGCATCACCTCGATTTACACCAGGCCGGCGCGGAACTGGCCCGCGTGTTGAAGCCCGGCGGGGTGGCGGTGTTCTGCGAGCCGTGGGGCGGCAACCCGCTGCTCCGCTTCGCCCGCCGCCGGCTGCCCTACCCCGGCAAGCACCGCACCGAAGACGAGAAGCCGCTCGTGGCGTCCGACCTCGCCCCGCTCCGGGCACACTTCCCGACGCTCACCGTGCGGGGCTTCCAACTGTTCGGCATGGTGCGGCGGGTGTGCAAGCTGCGGGCGGTGACGGCCGTGGCGGACGTGTGTGATCGGGCGGTCCTGCGTGTGGTGCCGCCTTTGCGGAACTGGTGCCGGTATGTGGTGCTGACCGTGCGGAAGGGATAGACTGTGCGGGATGGAAGTGCCCTGCTCGCTCCGCGAGTGGTGTTCGCTTCCCACTCACGGAGTGAGTGGACCACGCTCGCGGAGCGAGCGGAGTTCCGTCCGTGTCGGTCCCTCCGCCAGCCCGCGCCGTGTTCGCGTCCAGCCGACAGGCTCAGGCCGCGCTCGTCGCCTTCGTGCTGTGCGTCGTCGGGTTGGTCGCTTATCGCACCTACTTCCCCCGCCTGAATGCCGCCCGGCCGACCGACGAACCCACGTCCGCCCCTTCGCCCGTCGTCAAGCCGATTGACCTGAACACCGCCGACCGCGGCGAACTGGAGCAACTGCCCGGCGTCGGGCCGTCGATGGTAGACGCCATTCTGAGCCACCGCCGCGAGGTGGGACAGTTTCACTCGGTCGATGACCTGACCGCGGTGCCCGGCGTCGGCGACAAGACGCTGGCGAAACTCCGCCCACTGCTCACGGTGTCCGAACCGCAAACGGAGAAGCTGGAACGCAAGAAGGCCGACCCGCCGGTGGTGGTGACGAGCGCGGGCAAGATTCAGCCGGGCGAACCGCCGATTGACGTGAATACCGCGACCGAGGCGGGGTTGATGCGACTGCCGCGAGTCGGCCCGGCGACCGCGAAGGCCATCATCGCCGCCCGGCCGTTCAAGAGTGTGAGCGATCTCGACCGCGTGAAGGGCATCGGCCCGAAGACGGTGGACGCGCTGCGGCCATTCGTGACCGTCGGGGAGTAGGGCTTGAGTCGAGCGGGTCGAGCGGCCGGAGTACGCGACCACTTCGACCGGCGGCAGGTGCGTAGACGAGCCGACCACCGGCCGCGACGCCCCGCCGCGTATCACCTCAGCGTTTTGACACGTCGCCATCGGGCGGGTAGCTTTGCCCGTGCGCGATCGCATTCTACTTTCGACCCGGTGGAGCAGGGCGCATGAGTCACGAGGCGATCCTCTACGGGCGGATCATCGGGGCCACCGGGCGGCCGGGAACGGCCGGCTACTTCGACCTGCACGAGCGGAACCGGGCCGTCGTCAACCGGCTGCCTCTGCAAGACGATTGGCCCTGGCTGGTCCGCGGGATGTTCGCCCTTCCGGCGGGTCGCCCGCAGGGGACGTTCCGCCGCCAGGTCATCCACTTCGGCGCGTCGATCAAGGACGACCCGCTCGACCGTGGCATTTGGGATGAATGGCTCGCCAAGTTCGAGTCGCTGTTGCGGCGGTTGTATTGGTGGTCGGCGGTCGTCCACCTTTCCACGGAATTCGTCGAGCCGGATCGAGTGTTCGAGTGGCGACCGACCGAAGCGGCAATGGACGGGCTGCATGCCGAGCAACCGCGGCCCATCGGCGAGTGGGTTCGGTCGGTGAGCACGTCCGAATAACAGGCCGCTCACCGGCCGCGAGGACCCGCCGCGCGGTGTCGGCTGGCCCATCTGTTGACCGCATCAGTGGTTGCGATCCCCGCTCGACCCGCCCTACCAGATCAGCCTTGGGGGGTGGGGGGGGAAGTGGTGACAGTGACACGAATCCGACCGACCGACCACCCGTCGCCACCTTGCGGTCGCGGCGTATCACATTGCTCATGACCGCGCTCACCCCTCGCCTGCAAGACCTCATCACCCGGCTCGACGACCTCGGCCGGGATGCCACCCTCGCCGGCATCGCGCAGGCGCTCACCGCCGCCGCCCTCACCCCCGACGACGTGGCCCCGTTCGTCCGCCCGAACCCGACCGCCTACCACCGCGCACGGGTGATCCGCCATGACCAGTTTGAAGTGCTGGTGATGACCTGGCTGCCGGGGCAGGCGAGCGACCCGCACGACCACAGCGGTTCGGTGTGCGCGCTGCAAGCCATCAACGGGCGGGCGGTGGAGGGGGAATACTCCGTCGCCGCCGACGGGTTCGCCGACCTGGAATTCGAGAGCGAACTGGCCAGCGGGCACGTGTCGGCCGGTCAAGACGCCGGCGTTCACACCGTTCGGAATCCGTCGGCGACCGAGCTACTCGTGACGGTTCACGTCTACTCCCCGCCGCTCGGCGAGGTGCGGCGGTACACCCAACGACCTGGGGCGGTGGTGCGGCGGCCGCGGGCGGTCCTGCCGACGGTGCTGGTGGTGGGCGGCGGGTTCAGCGGGGCGATGACGGCGGCGCACCTGCTGCGGCACGAGCCGAACGTGCGGGTGGTGCTGGCCGAGCGCCGCGGCACGGTGGGCGAAGGCGTGGCTTACGGCACACGGGAGGACGCACATTTATTAAACGTGCCGGCCGCGCGGATGAGCGCCTGGCCCGACCGCCCGGACGACTTCCTGGAGTGGGCACGCCGCCGCGACCCGGCCATGAAGCCGACCGACTTCCTCCCGCGCCCGTGGTACGGCGAGTACCTCCGCGACACCCTCCGCACCGCCGGCCGGCAGGGGAGCGGGCGGTTGGAGTTGATGCTCGGCGAGGTGCGACGGGTGGCCCGTCACCCGGACGGCGGGTGGATGGCCCACTTCGAACACGGGTCGTCGCTGCGGGCCGACGTGGTGGTGCTGGCGATCGGCCACCGCCCGCCGTCGGACCCGCTGCGGGGCGTGTGGACTGGTTCGCGGGATCGGTTCATCGCCGACCCGTGGCGGCCGTTCGCCGTCGGCACCATCCCGGCCGACGAACCGGTGGCCATTCTCGGCAGCGGGCTGACGGCCATTGACACCGTGTTGTCACTCGGCCGGTTGCCCCGCACGGCCCCCGTCACGCTCATTTCCCGCAAAGGGTTCGTGCCGCACTCGCACGCCAAGTCGCCGGTGCCGCCGGTCGATCTGGCGGGTTTGGTGAACGAGCTGCTCGCCCGCACGCCGCACCCGCGGGCGGTCGAACTGGCCACCGCCGTACACCGCCGCGTTCGACAGCACATGGCCGACGGCGGCAACTGGCGTGCGGTCGTGGACGCCCTTCGCCCGCACACGGCCCGCCTGTGGAACGCCCTGCCCGCCGGCGAGCGGAGCCGGTTCGTCAGCCGGTTGCGGCCGTTCTGGGAGGTCCACCGGCATCGCATGGCCCCACAGATCGCCGACCAGTTAACAAGACTGCGTGAGGGCGGCATGGTGGAGGTGGTGGCCGGTCAGGTGACGGCGGCGGAGGCGGGGGCCGACGGGGTCCACGTCGTCATCGCCCCGCGCGGGGGTGGGGCGGCGGAGCTACGCTCGGTCGGGTGGGTGATCAACTGCACCGGCCCGGCACCGTCGAACCGCCCGGAGGGGAACCCGGTCATCGGCTCGCTGCTCATCCACGGCTGGCTCACCCGCGACGAGTTGTCGCTCGGTCTGGAAGTGACGGCCGGCGGGCAGGCGGTGGGGGCCGACGGTGCGGCCGTGCCGGACCTGTTCGTGGTGGGCACGTTGCGGAAGCCGCAGACGTGGGAGAGTACGGCCGTGCCCGAGCTGCGGGTGCAGGCGGCGGAGGTGGCCGCCCGCATCGCCGACCGCTACCCGGCCGACCTGGGGCTATGACCCCGCGCGAGTGCGTCGGCGGCCAAAGCGAACGGAGCGGCGAGAGTGAGGGCGAGCGCGAAGAGTGTGCGTATGGCGGATTTTCCGGAACCGAATGGGAGGGACGGTGTCAGTATACTGCGTAGACCGGGGGGTTGACGCGGGAGATCCTCTCATGAAATTCACACCCATCGAGTGGCACCGCCCTCGTCACCGCATATAAATGATCGTGCTAGCGCACCTCTCCCGGATCGCGCCCCCTCCCCCGATACACCCCCTTTGATGGAGGGCTTCCTATGGGCACTGCGTGCCTGATCGCGTTCGCGTTCGCCCTGGTGTTCGGGCTGGTGCTCACCCGCGTGGCCATCCCACTCGCCGGGCGGGTCGGGATGACGGACGGCCCCGACGGCCGGCGGAAGTTGCAACGCGCCCCGGTGCCGGTGATCGGCGGGGTGGCCCTGTTCATCGGCGTGCTGGCGGCCTTGCTGGTCGGGCTGGGCGTGTCGGACGACGTGCGGGCGGTGATGGCCCCGGAGTTGGCCGGGGGCGAGTGGCTGCTGGTGTCGGCCGGGCTGATGGTGACGCTCGGGGTGATTGACGACCGCTGGCCGCTGCGGGCGCGGTTCAAGCTGGTCGGGCAGGTCGTGGCCATCCTGCCGGCGGTGTTCGGCGGGTACACCATCTCGGCGGTGTCGGCGTTCGGCCTGCCGGTCGAGTTCGGCATCTTCGCCGTACCGGTGACGGTCCTGTGGTTCCTGGCGGCGGTGAACGCCATCAACCTGCTCGACGGCATGGACGGCATGCTCGGCACGCTCGGGGCCATCGTGTGCGCCGCGCTCGGGCTGATGAGCTGGGTGACGGGCAACGGGTTCGCGGCGGTGGTGGCGTTCGCCTTGGTGGGCGGGCTGCTGGCGTTCCTGTGGTTCAACCGCCCGCCGGCGCGGGTGTACCTGGGCGACGCCGGCAGCACGCTCATCGGCCTGCTGGTGGCGGCCCTGTGCATCCGCGGGTCGGTGAAAGGGGGCGGCGCGGCGGTGGCCATCCTCGCCCCCATCGGGCTGCTCGTCCTGCCGTTCTTCGACACGGCCGCGGCGGTCGTCCGCCGCACGCTCACCGGCCGCGGGCTGGCCGCCGCCGACCGCGGGCACCTGCACCACGTCCTGCAACAGCGGCAGAGCACCCCGCGGGCGCTGCTCACCGTCGGCGGGCTGGGGTGCGTGGCGGCCGTCGGGGCCATTCTGGCGACGTACCTGGAGAACGACGCGGTGGCGGTAGTGGCCGCGTGCGGGGTGGTCGCCCTGCTGCTCGTCCGCGGGCTGTTCGGCATGGCCGAGGTGAAGCTGGTGGCGTCGCGGGTGCGGGCGGTCGTGCGGGCGCGGGTGGAGCGGCCGGACGGCACCGAGGTGAAGGCGCACCTGAAGGGGGACGGCGACTGGGAAGGGGTGTGGGTGCAGGTGGCGACCGTCGCCGCCCGCCTGAATCTGACCTCCGCCCAACTGGACGTGAACGCCCCCCGCTGGGGGTTCGACTACCACCGCCGCTGGCAGGCCCGCGGGCACGACGCCGAACAGGCCGGCGGGTGGCGGGTGGCGTTGCCGCTCATGGGCCACGGCCAACAGCTCGGCCGGCTGACCGTGTACGGCCGCCGCGGGGACCGCGCGCTCGCGCCGACGGTCCAAATCGTCACGGAACTGGCGGGCGAACTGGAACGACTGATCGCCGAAGTGGTCTGCCCGCCCGACTCACTCAAGGATCTGGACGCCGAGACGCTGATGGCGGTGTAAACTGGGGGAACGGGGACACAGGCAGGAATGCCTGTGTCCCAAAGCCTGTGACAGGAGGCACAGGAATTCCTGCCTGTGTCCCGCCCGCCTCCGGAGCCGACATGTCCGCCGATTCTCCCGCCCCGCCGTCCGGCCCGGGTTTGGTGCTGGCCGCCGTCCGCCGGCGGTGGTGGCTGGTGCTGCTGTTCGCCGCCGCCGGTGCCGCCGTCGGCTTCCTGCTGTACGTCACCCGCACGCCCACCTACCGCGCGGAGGCGAAACTGCGGGTGCTCAAGCGGGACGCCGCCCGCGACGCCACCGCCGGCCGGGCCGGGTACGTGGACGACTACGTGAACAGCCAGCAGGAGACGATCCTGTCCGAGTACATCCTCGGGCCGGCCGGCACGTCGGCGAAGATGAAGCAGACGTCGCCCGCCTTCCAGGCCAGGTTGACCGCCGACCCGACGGCCGCGTGCGACTACCTCCGCGGGTCACTGTCCGTCACCCGTGGGAAGGACTCCACCTTGGGGGGCGGCAACTCGGTGCTGTTGCTCACCTTCACCGCCGACAACGAGCGGGATGCGAAGCTCGCGCTGGAAGCGATCATCGAGACGTTCACCCGCGACCTGAAAGCCAAGTCGGACGACTCCGTCAAGGACGCCATCAAGAAAGTGCAGACCGAAC
>JANNQE010000176.1:0-8569 GCA_031441625.1 Planctomycetia bacterium | reverse complement strand
CTTCGCCCGCGCCGACCCACGCGGGTTAAACGTCACCGTGGGTCGGCGCGGGCGAAGCGCCCGCTGGACCCACCCTACGGGCCGGAGCCTCACATGCGTCGTCGCGTGGTCATCACCGGGATGGGCGTCGTCACCCCGCTCGGGCATTCGGTGGGAGGGACGTTCGCCGGCCTGCTCGCCGGCAAGAGCGGCATCGCCCGCACCACACACTTCGACGCCCGCGCCTTCCCCACCACCTTCGCCGCCGAGGTGAAGGGGTTCGAGTTGAGCAAGTTCCTGCCCGCCACCGCCACCCGGTACGCCGACTGCGGGTCGAACACCCTGTTCGCCCTCGCCTCCGCCAAGCAGGCGATCGACGACTCCGGGCTGGCGGCGGTCGTCGGCCTCGACCCCACCCGCGTAGGCGTGTACATGGGCACCGGCGAGGGGAGCGAAGACTTCCACGCCGTCATCGCCGGGTGTGCCGCCGCGTGCGACTCCACCGGGAACAAGGTGGACCACGGCCGGTTCGCCGCCGCCGTCTGCCGCGTGCTCCACCCCCGCCGCGAGGCCGAACTGGAGATGAACACGACCGCCGCACACGTGGCCGCCGAGTTCGACCTGGCCGGGCCGAACTTCACCTGCCTGACGGCGTGTGCGGCCAGTGCCCAGGCGGTCGGCGAGGCGGCCGAAATGATCCGCTACGGCGACGCCGACGTGTTCGTCGCCGGCGGGTCGCACAGCATGATCCACCCGTTCGGCGTGACCGGGTTCAACCTGCTCACCGCACTCTCCACCCGCAACGACAGCCCGCAGACGGCCAGCCGGCCGTTCGACGCCACCCGCGACGGGTTCGTGCTCGGCGAGGGCGGCGGGGTGGTCATCCTCGAAGAGTACGAACACGCCAAACGCCGCGGGGCACCCATCTACGCCGAACTGACCGGCTACGGCACGACCGGCGACGCCCACGCCATGACCGACCCGCACCCCGGCGGGCGGGGGGCCAGCCGGTCGATGACCGACGCCCTCCGGGACGCCGGTATCAACCCGGCCGACCTGGGGTACATCAACGCCCACGGCACCAGCACGCCGGCGAACGACGAGACCGAAACGCTGGCGCTCAAATCCGCCCTGGGTGCCGCCGCGTATCAGATCCCGGTGAGCAGCACGAAGAGCATGCTCGGCCACCTGATCGCGGCGGGCGGGGTGGTCGAACTGATTATCTCGATTGAAGCGATGCGGCGGGCGGTGCTGCCGCCGACCATGAATTTACATAACCCCGATCCGGCGTGTGATTTGGATTACGTGCCGAATACTGCCCGCGAGAAATCCGGCATTCGGCACGTGGCGAGCAACAGCTTCGGCTTCGGCGGGCAGAACATCACGCTGGTGGCGAGCCGGGTGTGAAAGTGGTCCACTCGCTCCCCGAGTGGGTTCTGAAACGACCACTCGCGGAGCGAGTGGACTACTGCCTCGCCCCCGCCGAATCTTTCCGTATCTTGTGGATTTCACCCCAGGCTGCCGCCGAAGGGTAATGGATTACTCTGTTCCGGTGTCGCCGTAGAGGGGACCGTTGCCGTGCCCGATTGGTGTTGGTGGTTACTGCTCTCCCCCGTCGCCCTGGCCGGACTGCTCGTCCTGTTCGCGGTCGGTCTGCACGTCTACTACCGCGTCAAGATGCTCGACCAGGTGGTCCGCATCTTTGAAGAGAAGCCGCTGTTCATCATCCCCCGCGGCGACCCGGTGCCCGAGGCCGATGACGTGTCGTTCCGGGCGGTCGACGGCATCCTGTTGAAGGGCTGCTACCTGCCGCACCGCGGGGCGTACCGCAAGGGCGTCATCCTGTTCGGCGTGGAGTTCGGCTCGAACCGCTGGTCGAGCGTGCCGTACTGCGGCCGGCTGCGGGACGCCGGGTACGACGTGTTCGCCTTCGAACCGCGGAACCAGGGGCAGAGTGAGACCGACCCGAACTACCGCCCGCTCCAGTGGGTGACGGACAAGGACGTGGCCGACGCGCGGGCGGCGCTGGCGTACCTGAAAGACCGGCACGACGCCGACCCGCGGGGCGTGGGCGTGTTCGGCGTCAGCAAGGGCGGGAGCGTCGGGCTGATGCTCGCGGCCGAAGACCCGGCCGTGCGGTGTATCGTGACCGACGGGGCGTTCGCCACGTACAGCACGATGGTGCCGTACATGCGGCGGTGGGTGAACATCTACAGCCCGAACCGCCGCAAGCTCCAGGAGTTCGCCCCGGACTTCATGTACGGGGGCATCGGGCTGGCGGCGATGAAGAAGGTGGCCGACGCCCGCAAGGTGCGGTTCCCCTGGGTGGAGCGGGCCGTGCGGCGGGTGCGGGTGCCGCTCTTCATGATCCACGGGCAGGCGGACACTTACATCAAGCCGGAAATGGCCGTGACGCTATTCGAGAAGTGTCCGACCGCCGAGAAACAACTCTGGATGGTGCCGAAGGCCAAGCACAACCAGGGGCCGCAGGTCGAACCGGCCGCGTACTTCGACAAGCTGACGGCGTTCTTCGACGCGCACCTTGCCCGCCTGCCGGACCCGTCCGACCAGTTCGGGCACGACCCCCGTGAGGTGCTGCCCACCCCGCGGGCCGTCTGGGACGAACGCGAGGTGGCCCCCACCCCGCGGGTGGCCGCGGCGAAGTGACCCGGTGTCAACTGTCACTTCGCCCGTGGGGTGCCGTCCAGTTCGTACACGAACGGCTTCTTCCCGCCGTATTCCACCCGCACTTTCGCACCGATCACTTTCAGGTCGAAGACGCCCGACCCGTCTCGGTACGGGATCGGAATGGGCACCCTCGCCACCTCCTCGCCGGTCCGCAGGTCCCACCCCACCAGTTGCTGACCCCGGACGGTGAACAGCCGCGACCCGTCGGCGGCCAAAGCCAGCTTGCCCCCGGCCAGCCCCTGCCCGCGGCAGACGCCCGACGCCTTGCCCGTCGCCAGGTCGAACACCTGGGCGTTCCACACGTTGCCGATCACTGCCGTGGCGTTCTCCAACTTCAACACCGCCGGCGACTCCTGCTGAGTGGCCTCGGCCATGGCCGTCGGGTCGGCGGCGAAGTGCCAGGTGAGGGTGTGCGCCCAATAGCCACTGAAGGTGCCGGCGGCGGACACCGCCCACGAATGCACCTCGGCCGGAGACACCAGCTTGCCCTCGTTGATCGACCCCTTGTTCGGGTCTTGTTTCGGGTACTCGATCACCGGCGGAATCACCCACACCACACGTGCCAAATCGGGGGTGAATTGGTGCCACACCCGCAACTCGTCCTCTCCCATCTGCCGGTCCAACCCCTTCTCCGGGTGGGGCACCGGCACCTCCCACTCGGCCTTGCCGGTGGTTGCACTCCACCGCGACAGCTTCACCGGCAGCGTCGGGCCGGATTTCACGTACACCCCCGGAACGCGCTTCGGGCGGGGCGGCGACTTCAGCGTCTGGGTGAGGAACGACCGACCGTCCGGGGTGAACGCGACGAACGTGGTACTCTCGCCGGCCGCCACCGGCGGGGCGGGCAGTTCCCACTCCCGCCGGCCGGTGGCCAGATCCCACATCTCGAACCGCAGCGGCAGGAACGGGGCCTCTTCCTCCCCTTCCTTGGCGGGCGACGGAGGCTTGCCCACCTGGACGAGAACCGCCCGGCTGTCCGGGGTGAACGCGACCACCGAAGTGAACTCCTCCCCCGGCTGCCGCGGGTTCGGAAGGGGCAGGACGACCCGGCCGGTCGCCCGTTCCACCACCTCCGAACCGGCGTTCCGCCTGTCGAGCCGCTTGACGAAGAATGTCCCGTCGGGGCTGCCCACCTCGTACCGCCGGCCCGCTCTCTTCGGGAGGGGAACCAGGGAGCGTGCGGCGAGGGAGAGGGTCTGCACGAACCCGTCGTCGGACACCGACACCACCGCCGGCGGGTCGGCCCGGAACGCCACCTCGATCACCTGCCCCTCGTGCGTCTGGAAGCGTTCGGCCGGGTCCTCACCGGTCGGGTCGAGGAGCGAAATGGTGCCGCTCCGCTCGCCGACGGCCAGCAGTTTGCCGTCGGCGGCCACGGCCAAGGCGGTCACGTCGGTGGCGAACTCGGGCAGGCGTTCCAGGTCTTTGCCGGTAGCGGCGTCCCGCACGAACAGCAGGTTGCCGCGGGCGGCGTACAGCCGCGTGCCGTCCGGAGAGAAACAGGTCGGCCACGCCGGGTCGCCCCGCGGCTCGTCCGCCTGCCACACCTCCTTGTTCGCGTCCACGTCCCACATCACCCACCTGGCCGCTCGCCGGGGCACCGCCTGCGGGCTCACCACCTCGAAGTCGCTCAGGTCGAACGCCGGCGCGCACAGCACGGCCATCGTCTTCCCGCCCGGCCCGAGGATCACCTTGTTCGGCTCGAACCCGTTCGGCGGCACCGCCGCCGGCACGCCCAACACCGCCGCCCGCGCGGGCACCAGCCGCGACGGGTCGAGTCTGTCCGGTGGAACGAACCGGATGAGGCGGGTGGCCGTGGGCACGTCCCACACCTCCACCACCGTGATGGTACTACCATCGAGGCTGAACGGGTCGGCCTTCCCGCCGTTCTTGGGCACGCTCAGAAAGACGGCCAGCCGCCGGCCGGACGGGTCGAACACGCAGTTCGGGGCGGGTGCCACCGGGTTGAAGTTGTCCCGTGAGAACGTCCCGCGGCTGCCGGTCATCGGGGCGGTCAGTTTCCACTCCTTCTCGGCGTTGCCCGTTTTCGTGTCGAACACCTGCACCCGCGTGCCGGCCACCGCCACCGCCCGCCCGCCCGCCACGGCGAACCCGCCGCTGTTGAAGTCGTGCTCCACTTTCAGCTCGGACACCCACTGGCCGGGGGCGGTCGGGTCCATCACTCGCAGGCGTGCGAGGGCGAGGGGGGCGTCGGGGGCCGCCGGGCCGTCCGCCCCGCCCCACGACATCAGGCCGACCGACCCGCCGTCCGGACTGACCGCCGGGGCGAGAATCCGACCCTGGCCGGGGATGTGGTAGCGGTACCGCGACACCGGCCGGTTCACCAGGTTGTCCAGGGCGTGCCACTCCCACCCGCGGGGGTCCGGCTCACCGTCCTTCGGCCGACTCTGTTCGAGGGCGGACCGAACCCCGGCCACGTTCCCGGTTCGTAGTGCGTCGCCCCCGCGGGTGACGCGGGCGATGTACGCGGCGTGCCGGGCGTTGTCGGCTTCGGCCAGGGCGGTCTGTTCGTTCGCCTTCGCCAGGGTCGCGTTCGCGTCCGCCACCCCTTCGGCGGTGCGGGCGGCGATGGCGTTCCCGGTCGCGCGTTCGGCGTTCCACCCGGACTGAATGCCGAACGCCGTGGACACCACCGTGCCGACCACCAGGGCCACCGCGACCGCCGCGGCGAGAGACGCCACCACGGGGTTCCGCCGGCACCACCGCCAGCCCCGCTCGGCCGCCCCCACCGGGCGGGCCGCCACCGGCCGCCCCTCCTGGAAGCGTCGCAGGTCGTCGGCCAGTCCGCCGGCGGTGGGGTACCGCCCTTCCGGGTGCTTCTGGAGGCACTTGTGGGCGATCGTCTCCAGGTCCCGCGGGGTGGCCGGGGTGAGCGCCCGCACGGCCACCGGCTCGGCCGACTGCACCAGTTTCATCGTCTCGTAGGCCGATGCCCCCTTGAACGGCGGGCGGCCGGTGAGCAGTTCGTACAGCACCGCGCCGAGGGCGTACACGTCGGCCGCCGGGCCGACCGACTTGCTCCCGCCGGCCGCCTGCTCCGGGGCCATGTAGCACGGGGTGCCCAGGACCGCGCCGGTGGCGGTCGGCCCGTCCGGGCTGTCCAGCCGCTTGGAGATGCCGAAGTCGGTCACTTTCGGCACGGCCGGGTGGGGCGTGCGGAGGGCGGCGTACAACAGCGGGTCGGCGGCGTCCGCCCGCAGGGTGCCGCCGGCCTCGCCGACGCGGGCGAGCAGCACGTTCGCCGGCTTCAGGTCCCGGTGGACGATGCCGGCGGCGTGCGCCGCCTGCACCGCGTCGGCGATCATTTCCACCAGTCTGGCGGCGGCCCGCGGTGGCCACGGGGTGCCGTCCAGCTTGTCGGCCAGGCTGCCGCCGTCGCAGTATTCGAGGGTGAAGTACGGCAGCCCGGCGTGCTCCCCCACCTCGTACACCTGGGCCACGCCGGGGTGTCGCAAGGCGGCGGCGGCTTCCGCTTCGGCCCGGAACCGCGCCCGCTCTCCTTCCGTGCCGTGGTCGGCCGAGCGGATCACCTTCACCGCCACCAGCCGGGCGGCGGCCGTCTGCCGGGCGAGGTAGACCACCCCCATCCCGCCGCGGCCCAACTCCCGCACGAACTCGTACCCCGGCACCAGCGGGGGCGGGGCGGCTTCTCCACCCGGCCCGACGGTGTCACGGAGCAGGGTGCCATCGCTGGTCACGGTGCCGTTCGCGTCGGACGGCAGGAAGTGGGTGCTGGCGGTCGGGTCGAGCAGGCTGTCCGACTGGACATGGGCGGCGAGCAGTTCGTCCACCCGCCCACGGAGGGCGGCGTCCCCGCCGCACGCGCGGACCAGGTAGGCGGCACGGGCGACCGGGTCGGGGATCTGCACGGCTTCGATGAACACGGTGCGCTCGTTCACGGCTGGCCCCCGGCGGGTGTGGGTGACTCCCCCAATGCGTCATCCGGTCGCCGGTCGCGCACCGGATTCCGGACCCTTTTCCGCCATGCGGGTGCGGAGCCAGGCGCGGGCGTAGGCCCAGTAGGCGTCGGCCGTGCGGGGGGCGATGCCGAGTACCGCCGCCGCCGCCGGCACGGTCATGCCGCCGAAGAAGCGGAGGCGGACGAGGGCGGCGGCCGTCGGGTCGGCCGTTTCCAGTGCGGTCAGGGAGTCGTCGAGGGCGAGCAGGTCGTCGGTGCGGTCGGCGGTGGCGGGCAGGGTGTCCGGGTCGAGGGGTGTGTGGGCAGCACCGCCGCCCCGCTTCTCGGTTCGCCGCCGGCGGGCGTGGTCGATGAGGATGCGGCGCATGGCCTCGGCCGCGGCCGCGAAGAAGTGCCCACGCCCGTCCCACCGGGCGAGGTCGGCCGGGCCGACCAGCCGCAGGTACGCCTCGTGGACGAGGGCCGTCGGGTCGAGGGTGTGGCCGGACGGCTCGACGGCCAGGCGGGCGGCGGCCAGCGCCCGCAACTCGGCGTACACCAACGGCAACAGATCGGCGGCGGCGCGGCGGTCGCCGGCCGCCGCCGCGTCGAGCAGGCGGGTGACTTCGGCCATGGGACGAGTGTACGGCCGGCCTTACGGCTTCGCCACGAACTTCACGCACACCGGGTTGCTCACCTTCGCCACCGTCTTCGTCTCCGTCGCCAGCCCGGTCTGCGAGTTGATGCCCCACACCGTCACCTTGGCCCCGTCCTGACTGCACACGAACATCCACCGCCCGTCCGGGGTCAGGTTGAAGTTCCGCGGCGTCTTCATCTCCCCTTTCATGTGCCCGGTCGGGGTGAGCTTCATCTTGTCCGCGTCGTAGCTGAACGCAGCGATGCTGTTGTGCCCGCGGTTGCTCACGTACACCCACTTGCCGGTCGGGTGCATCCGCACCTCGGCCGTGCTCATCTTGTCCGTCGCCTTCTCATCGGCCGGGAGCGTGCTGGCCGAACTGACCGCCTCGAACTTGTTCCCCTTCACGTCCAGCTTGAGGACGTGAACCGTCATGTCGATCTCCCCGCACACGAACCCGGTGCCGCCGTCGGCGGTGAAGGTGATGTGCCGCGGGCCGGTGCGGTCGGGCAGTTTCACGAACGCCGGGTCGTTCGCCGTGATCTCACCCGTCTTCGGGTCGAGCTTGTGGATCATCACCTTGTCCAGCCCCAGGTCGGGCACGTACACCACGCTGCCGGTCGGGTCGAAGAACCCGCAGTGGGCGTGCGGCCCGCCCTGGCGTTTGGCGTCGAACACCTTGCCCTCGTGCTGAAGGAACCCGGTGAGGCTGTCGAGGGCGCCGTCCGCCTTCAGCTTGAACAGCGTGGTGCTGCCGCCGCCGTAGTTGGCCACCACCGCGAACTGGTTCTTGGCGTCGGTGCTGATGTGGCACGGGCCGGCCCCCTTGCTGGTGAGCGACACCTGATCGCTCAGCTTGCCGGTGGCCGGGTCGAGCTTCCACGAGTAGACGCCGCCGCCGTCTTTGCCGGCCGCCTCGCCGACGGCGTACAGGCTCTTGCCGTCCGGGGCGACGTGCAGGAACGACGGGCTGCCGACCTCGGCGGCCACTTCGGGTTCGCTCAGGGTGCCGGTGTTCGAGTCGAACTGGCAGCGGTAGACGCCCTTGCTGCCGTCCTTGGCGGTGTACGTGCCGACGTACACCCAGTAGGTGGGGTATCGCGGGGGGGAGTCGGCGAGGGCGGGCAGCGCCAGGAGTGGGAGCGCGAGCAGCGCGAGCAGACGGGGCATCGAATTGCTCCGAAGGGGAGGGACCGCCGGGGGTAGCGGGCGGGTATTGTAGAAGAGGCACCAGTGTTCGCCGCGAGCATCGCGAGCGCCGGAAGCGGTAGGCGCGCCCGATGCTCGCGGCGAAAAGTGTGGCGTGTGGGGTTAGACACCCCACACCAAAATGGAGCGGGAGTGGG
>JANNQE010000175.1:0-1636 GCA_031441625.1 Planctomycetia bacterium | reverse complement strand
GAAACGTCTCCAGCTCCGGCTTCAGCCGCCGCAGTTCATTGAGGTCCATCTCGCCCTCCGACCGGGGACGGTTCTGATCGGAGTTGTAGCCCGAACCTCGGCAGCGTAAAGAGTTGCGGCATCCGGCGCTGTAGAATTAAGCTATAGCGTGGAGACTACCCCGCCTTACGGCGGGTAGTAGGATCCTGGTAAATGAGAGGGAGCGCTAATCCGTTTTCGTGGTTTCAGCTCGTCCGTCCGCGACATGCAGAGAATCCACCACGTGGCACGACAAGAACCAGACCCCCCCGGCGGTCACCCGGTTCAAATCGCGTCTGAAGGGTATTCCGGATTCGCATCGAACGCCATCCACTCCCGACGTCCGACACGACACAGAGATTGAACCGCGGTCGAGTTTCATTTCCAAAACCACTTTTGCGATTTCACATTCCCTTTTTTGCCCGCTCGTACACCGTCTCGAAACGAGGAGCGTGGGGTGCGTGGACGGCGGTGCTCCCAGACCACGACTGTCCGGTGGCTCGTGCGGCGACTCCGGCGGCGTGAGTGCGACGGGGGGAACGGCCGGGCCGCCTCGGGGCGGGCGTACGGGCCGGGGGCTTGAAGTTGGCCCGCACACCACCCGGACCACAAGTCATGCCGTCCCGTGCCTCGGACACGCCGGTTGTGTCATCTCGATCGGGTTGACCAACAGGGGCGGTGCGGCGGCTTGTTCGGCCGGGGCGAGATTGCGAGCTCGTTCGGCGTGCCTTGCTATCCCGCTGTGATCGCCTCGCCCACCGACCCATTCGCTCCGACCGGAACCACGATCCAGTGGCCGCCCAGCAGCGTGCGGTCCGCGAACACCAGCTCGACGCCACCCGCCGCCTCAAACTTGACCGACAGCAGCCGCATCCGCTCCGCGAACTGCTCCCCCGTGACCTCGTCCTCGGGTGCACAGAATTCGTTGTGCGCCGCAGTCAGCTGGCTCGCCACCACCGCCCGCATGGCCGGCTCGGAAGCCTGTAGCCGATCCCACACCGGCCGAGCACGAGCGACGGCGGCCTCAAGCGCGGCCGGATCGTCGCTGGCCTCGACGTGCAGGTCGATCTGGCGGCCGGGCGCGAACTCGGCGGTCCCCGTCCACCATTCGAGGTGGTCGTCCCACGCCAGTGCCCCGAAACGATTCATCCGAAGCCCTCCGCCGCCGAACACTCCGCTCACCGCCCCGGCGACGATGCCAGGGCGACCTGTGTCCACAAGCTCCCTCAGTCGCCGGGGGCGGGGCAGCGGGGAGGGCACTGACGACGTGCGGGCGGGTTCAGCGTGCCTGGCTCGCGGCCGACAGCGTGAGCCGGTGCAGGGCCACCAGCCCGTCCGCGTCGAGGTGGGGGCCGACGTACCCACCGGCGAGGACGAACGCGACCGGCAGCCGTCGGGCACGGCACCAGTCGAAGACCAACCGCTCGCGCTCGGCCAGCACGTCCCGCGTGACGCCGGTTCGACCCCCGACCGCGCAGTCCGCGATCGGGTCCATGCCCGCGTTGTACAGACACAGGCCGAACGAGTCGCCACGCCGGTTGCCTCGTCCAGCACCCGACGGACGGCGGGGAGGTACTCCGAGCCGTCCGTCACCATCACCAGCCGCGACTGCTCGCGG
>JANNQE010000174.1:0-12426 GCA_031441625.1 Planctomycetia bacterium | reverse complement strand
GAAACATCCCCACCATCCCCACCACCGCACCCCTTAATTCGACACAACCCTCTTTCTGACAAACACTAACGGCCGCCGGATCGCCTCGATCCCGCGGCCCAGGGATCCCCACCATGGACCTCATCCTCGGGGGCCGGAGCGACCGCTTCGCGCCCTGGCGACCAACAGACGGCCGGATGTTCAACTCCGCCTTCGCCTTCGACTGCGAGACCACCGCCATCGACGACGATCACCAACACCTGATCCCGGCTTACGTGATCGGGGCGGCGTTCGACGGCCGGCGCGGCGTGTTCATCCCCCGCCACCGGCTGGCCGAGTTCTGGACGGCCCACGCCGACCTGGAAATCGTGCTTCACAACTCGGCCTTCGACCTGGCCGTCGTGCAGCAGGTGTTGGCCGACGTCGACGTGTACGAGCGGGTCGACCGGGACCGGGTGTGGGACACGCGGCTGTTGCACCAGCTGTACACCCTGGCCACCGCCGGGCACACCGCGAACGGCAAGGGCCAGTCCACCCTGGAGGCGTGCGCCCGGCTGTACCTCGGCATCGAGCTGCCGAAGAACACCACCGCCGCCGACGGGCGGGACGTGCGGACCGACTTCGGCCGGTTCTTGAACCGACCGCCGCAGGAGATACCGCCCGAGTACCTCCGCTACCTGGCGACCGACGCCGCGGCCACGTTCGCCGTGTACGCCGAACTCCGCCGCCGGATCGACGCCGTCCTCGCCGGCTCGCGCGGCACCTGGGGGTACGTGTCGGACGACTGGCTGGGCGAGTGCGTCCGCCGCTGGGGGCCGCTCACCCACCACCTGCAGGTGAAGGCGAGCGTCGTGCTGGCCGAGGTCACCCGGGCCGGGCTGCACGTCGACCCGGCCGCCCTCGGCGTGCTGGTGCAGGAACTGGAGGCGGACCGGGATCGCGCGGCCGACCGGCTCCGCGACCACGGCTTGTTGGTGAAGGGCAAGGGGGCGGGCAAGGCGCTCCAGGCCAAACTGAAACAGCTCGCCCGCTCGGGGGTGCCGGTGCCGACCACCCCGTCCGGGGCGTACGCCGCCGACGCCGAGACGCTCGAGGAACTGGCCGCCCACGCCCCGTTCGCCGCCGACCTGCTCGACCACCGCGCCGCGGACAAGCTGCTCGGCTCGTTCGCCGTCAAGCTCCACCGCCCGGTCGTCCGCCCGTCGTTCGGGGTGCTCGTCCGCACCGGCCGCACCACCTCGTTCGGCGAGCTGAACGCCCAGAACCTGCCCCGCGACGACCGCGTCCGCCGCTGTTTCGTGCCCTCCCCGGGACACGTGTTCCTCGACCTGGACTACGCGGCCATCGAGCTGGCCGCCCTCGCCCAGGCGAACGTGACCCAGTTCCGCTTCGGCTCGGCCATGGCCGACCGCATCAACGCCGGCGACGACCTGCACCGGGTGTTCGCCGGGTTCGTGCTGAACAAGCCGCCGGGGGAGGTGACCAAGGCCGAACGCGACCGGGTGAAGGCCATCAACTTCGGCAAACCCGGCGGCATGGGGGACGCCTCCCTCCGCCGCTACGCGAAGGCGTCGTACGGCATCGACCTGACCGAGGCGGAGGTGGCGGAACTGTCCGAGCGGTGGCTCTGCCTGTTCCCGGAGATGCGGGCGTACCTGACCGACGAGGGGGACACGCCGCTCGCCCTCGCCGCCCGCCTCGGCCTGACTCCGGCCGCCCACCACGAGGCCACCGGCGACGGGCGGTTCGCCCGCCACCCGGAGGCCCGCGGCGGTGGTCACCGGCCGAGCGCCATCCTGGGGGCCATGTGCCTGAAGGTGCTCGGCACCGCCGACCCGCGGACCCAGCGCGGCGAACCCTATCCCCCGGCGGACGTCGCCTTCTTCTGGGAGAGAACCACCACCTTGGTGGGCGATCTGCCCGAGCGGCTGGCGGCGGTCGTGCGGGACCGCCGCCCGTCCCCAGAGTTGCGGCGGGGCGTGGCCGGGCTGGTCGGCCGGGCGGGCGTGTTCACCCTCACCGGCCGGCTGCGGGCGGCGGCCGGGTTCACCGCCCGGCGGAACACGGTGTTCCAGGGCCTGACCAGTGACGGGGCGAAGCTGGCCCTGTGGCGGGTGTGGCGGGCCGGGTACCGGGTGGTCAACTTCGTGCACGACGAACTGCTGGTGGAGGTGCCGGCCGACGGCGACCTGACGGCCCACGCCGGGCGGGTCCAAACGCTGATGGTCGAGGGCATGCGGGCGGTGCTGCCGGACGTGCGGGTGGGGGTGGAGTACGCCGCTACCGCCCGCTGGGCGAAGGGGGCGAAGGCGGCGTTCGACGCCAACGGCCGACTGGTGCTGAGCCCGGCGGCCGGCGGGTGAGTCGGCGGCGGGTGTCGGTGCCCACGCGGGTCGGGCCGGTCCGTGGGACAAATGAGCAGAGCGGTACTACGCAGCCGTCGGCGTGATACCGCCAACTTTCGAGACGGAGATTCAGATGGCGACGACGACCCGACACAGGGGTCGACCCCTCAATCGGCCAGGAAGTGACCACACCCGAGTCGACGATCACGCCCAGTTGGTCTGGTGGATCACCAGTCCGCATCCAGGTCGCCGCCCTCACAGGCAGTTTGACCTGCACCCCCTTCAGGATTCTGTTCCCGCGGACCGTTGCGCGGTCTGTGTCGACGTCGGACTGAGGTGGATGGGACGGCCGCCTGGTTCGGCGTCATCCCACCCCTCGTTGCCGACTCGCCGGGCGGTTCACGGCGGCGGTCAAATATAATACAACATAACTCAGACGTAATACTGTGAGGACACAGAATATTTGTGTCGGTCCCCTGTCTCCACCCGCTGGACCCCCGGCCGCACCCGCCCTCGGGCATCGCGGACCGCCGATTTCGGCCGGTCCCGTTTCCCGTCCCGGAGACCCTTCCCAGGTCGGCAAGCGCCTCCGCGAGCAGCAACCGGCCGGCTGCCGGGCGGGCGGAGAGCGAGGGGTCGACCCCTCTGTTCCCCATGAACTCCCCGCGGCGGAAGGGGCGAGACGGGTCGTGAGCGGTCATGAGGCTCCGCTGACAAACACCCGACGCCGGACCGCGACGGGACGCCGTTGGGCACTCCGCCTTGCATGCCGTGACCGCCTCGCGTCTGGGAGGGGCGGAACCACCATCGACGCGGGTTCCAAAAGTGACCTGTCCGTTTTGTTCGGCGACCGCACCGTCTGTCCGCCCGGCAAATCGTATGACCGCTTGACTTGCCGGTTCGCCCGTCCGACCATGAGCCTCCATCACCCGGCGGCCGGGGGTTCGCCCCGCCTCCGAGTTTTCTGTCACCCACGCCGTCACACCGGGCCGCCGACGGCCAACAGAGGGGTGGACGCCGAGGTCGTCGAATGCCGGACACCGCCCTGCCCGCGACCACCGCCCCGCCGCACGACCCGGTGCGCGCCGCCCTGGATGACCCGGCCGTGTCCGAGCGGTTGCGCGCCCAGGCCCGGGCCGTCGTCCGCCGGCCGGGGATTGATCCCGAAGACGTGTTGCAGAACGCCGCCGAGCGGGCACTGGCCAATGCCCACAAGTTCAATCCGGAACTCGGGTCGGTGACGGTGTGGCTGGCCGGGTTCGTCCGGAAGGTCGCCCTCGAACAGTTGAAGAGGACGGCGAAGGGTGCGACGTCCGACGGCGACCTCGACCGCTGGCCCGCCCCGCCGACTGACGAGGCCGAACTGGCCGACCTCGACCCCCCGTTCCAGGTGCCGGAGAAGAAGAAGCGGAAGGTCATTTTCGCCGAGGGGGAGTACACGTTGATCACGCTGTTCCCCTCCCCGGACGGGAAGCGGGTGGCGGCGTGGTGCAAGCGGCCGGGGGAGACGGAGGTCTACGACCCGAAGCAGGGGAAGTACGTCCCCCGCGTGCCGCCGATCCCAGAGAGGAACACGATCGTGGTGTTCGACGACAAGGGGGAGGTCATCGGCACAGTGGACCCCGAGTAGTGGGACCAAAGACGTCCGGTGACGGGCCGTCGCCGTGACGCACGGGCGTGCAGGCAGACGGGTTTGAGGCGGGACACCGCGGTGTCTCTGGGTGCGGGAAGGTGGCTTGCCCGACAACCTTCTTCGGAGGATTACCATGAGCCGTGTCTTTCCCGTGGCGGCGTTACTGCTCGCGGCGGCTGCGGTCGGCTGCGGTCGGACGACCCCCGGCAGCACCTCCCCGTCCCGTCCGCCCGACCCGCCCCCGTTACCGACCTCGCTGCCGGCGGAGTATCACACCCTCGCCTCCCACCTCGCGCAAGAACTGCGGGCAAGCCCGGACGACTTCCGCGACGACAAGGGCCTCGCCGAGGTCGCGGCGGAAGGCCACGCCGCCGTGCTCGACCTGCGGGCGATCCGTTCGGCCGACCCCGACATCACCTTCGTGGCGTCGGAGGCCGCGGTGGCATACGCGGAGGGGGTGACCCGACTGGAGCGGATCAACGCCCTGCCCAAACCCCCGGGCCAAGGTGCCATTCTGGCGCAGTCGTTCGTCCACGGCCTGTACGGCAACGTGTACGCCGGTTACAAGCTCGGGGCGGACGCCGACCGGAAACAGGCGGCGATCCGGGACGAGATGACCGCGCTGGCGGCCGCGATCGAAAAGGCGGACGCGGCCCACCTGATGTTGCCGCGGATCGCCGGGCGGTACGCGGCGCCCAAGGCGGCGAGCGGGCGGTTCGAGGTGAACTTCTGCGAGGCCTGGAACGCATGGGGGCCGCACGACTGGCTCGAGGTGCACAACACCGGCGGGGACCTGGAGGACTGCACGGTCGTGGTGGAACTCAAGGGGGCGGGCGGCCATATCCGGAAGAACGTCCATTACGTCAAGCGGTGGGCAGGCAACTCCCGGCTGTGTGCCCGGTACGAGCCGGGCACCATGGTCGACGGCCGAACCGTTGGGTGCAGGACGGTTACCGGGGTGCAGGCGCTGACCGTGTCGGTCCTGTCGCCGAAGGTCTCGACCGACGTGGGATACGTGTACACGGGCCCCGAGAAGGCCAAGGACGTCGCGGCCAGGATCGCCCTGGCCCGGCCGCACATCACCTGCCGCGTCCGCGACTCGGCCTTGGGGGCCAGCGCCGGCAAGGTGGCGGTGATCGACAACCGGTTGAAGCACCCGGTGTTCCAGGTGGGAGTGCGGGTGACCGCGGCGAACGGCGCGGCCGTCGGGGAGTTCGTGAGAGCGCGGCTCGAGGCTGGCGGGAGCATGGACGTCGGCAGCTTGCAGGTGTCCCGCAATCTGGTCGCCGGCGACCGGGTGCAGGTGTGGCTCGGTGAGGCCGAGTTGCTCACGTACACCGTCCCCTGACACGCCGGCCGCCGTCGTGTCTACGGGGGTCATTCGCCCCCGTCGGCCGGTCCGAGCCCGTACCCTTTCAACCGGCGGCCGATGGTGGACTTGTCCACGCCCATCAGTTGGGCGAGGCGGACGTTGGGCGACCGCCCGCGGGCTCCGGGCTCGGACCCATGTTGCCTCAAGAGGTCGAGCAGGAACCGGTACAACGAGGAACCCACCTCGCCCTCATCCAGGGCGGCGATTCGTCTGCGCAGTTCGGCGGGCACGCTGCCGTTCAGCGAGTCCAGGGTGAGCGGCTGACCGTCGGGTGTCCGACTCACCGCCGTCGTGACAGCCGTGATGAGCCCGTCCACCTCCAGTGATCGCCAGTCGTTTTGCAACAGGGTGAGAAGGAACCGTTCGTCCGGCCGGTGACCATCCCCAAACCGCTCCCCGAACAGGGGAATATCTTCCCTACGGTCGTTGAGTGAGGGCACCGTCAGGTACCGGGACGCGACGGCCCTGTTGATCGAGGCGGACGGCGGGGGGAGCAACGGGCCATCGCCCGGTCGGAGGAGGTGGCCACCGCCCCTGGTGCCGGCGGCGGTCATCCCGCAGATCGTCCTCTCCGGGGTGATCGCCCCGCTGAACGGGGTGTGGGCGGGGGTGGCGGAGATCGGGATCACCGCGAACGCCGGGCAGCGGGCGCTCGAACGGCTCCTGCCCGAGGCCGACCGCCGACTGCTCGGGCTGGTCGACGGCTCGCCGGCCGGGCCGGCCGACGGCTCCTTCCTCGGGCCGCTGGCGGCGGCCGTCGCCCACTGGGTGGTGTTCGCCGCCCTCGGGTTGGGGTGGCTGTGGGTCACCGGGCGGGCAGGGGGGAGGAGGGCCGCGGAGTGAACCTGACCGCGATTCGTTACACGGAACACTGGCCGAACTGGTTGGCGAAATCCTCTCCCAGTCGCAGTCCTACATCTGGAGTTGCTGGAAACCCGACTTGGCCATCTCAGCTCCTTCCCCCGCCAATCACCACGACCAGTCGGCTGGACCGGACTGCGTCGTACATCCGGATTATCGGGTCGTTAGTGGACAGAAGCAACAACCCACCTTGGGCGTCTTCCAGCGCACCCTGCCTGCGACTGAACGTGCCGGGGAAGTAGTTCGACGGGAAGAACAGGAGCGACCCGTCCGCCTGGTCGCGGCGGGCCTGGTCTTCGACGGGCGGGAGCGGGCCGATGGCGCGCAGCCGGGCCTGGAGGGCGCGGTAGGCGGACTGCTGGTCGGCGTGCCGCTCGGCCTGATCGTCGGCGGTGAATTGTCGCTGGCGGGCCATCGGGGTGCTCGGGGAACACCCTCAAAACTACACGAACGGCTGGCGCGCGCAACCCCGCGAGTGTTACTGTCGCTGTGATTCGTAACACGCCAGTGTTACTGCATCAGCGGCTGGTAACACGATTTTGGGGTCGATCCCTCTGTTCGGTGTTACGGAGACGAAAATCCGTAACACTTAGGTGTTACGGATCGTGTGATTCGTCACACCGGACCAGGTGGTTCCGGTGGTCTACTTCCGTGAGGGACACTGGTAATCGAAGATGTGCCGGTAGACCGTCGTCGGGTTCAGGCCGGTGGCGGCGACGATCTCCTTGTAGCTCTTGCCCGCGGCCCGCATCGCCTTGCACTTCTCCCTCGCCTCGGCCGACTTGGCGGCCCTCCCGGCCGGCGGGTCCACCGGGAACGCCTCGCCCTGGTCGATCCGGTCTACCGTCTCGCCGTCGGTGGTGTGCAGGTGGACGCCGGCGGTGATCCGGTTGCCCATGGGGGTGTAGCAGAGGTGGTGCGTCTCGCCAGTGACCAGGCGGACGCCCACGATCACCACCCGCACCGACCGGGGCAGCACGGCCGGCAGCTCGACGTTGAGCCGCTTCGCGTCGGCCTCGGACAGGGGACGCTCGCGGGAAGCCACCGTCAGCTCGACCCGCTCGACCACCTGGCGGACGGCCTGCCGCACCTCCCGCCGGAGCGTCTCCAGCTCTTCCCCCTTGGCGGTGGCGAGGGCCTCGACCAGCCGCTTGGTGTGCAGGTGGCGGGCCTTGGCCGGCACGGCGGCGGCCTCCATCTTCTCCACCGCCTCCCGGTGCTCCCGCTTCCACTTGGCCAGGGTGGGCAGCATGTCGGCCATGCCGGCGTCCGCCTCGATCTGGGCCTGCAGCTGCTTGACCGAGGTGGCCAGGCGGTCGGCGTGGGCCGTCAGGGTGGCGTACTCGTCGGCCCCGCCTTCCCGCACCTCCACCGCCCGCAGGAACCACAGCAGCACCCGCTCGAGCGGCGGGTAGAGGACCCCGGGGGTGACGCGGGTGAGCGGTTGCAGGTGGGCCTCGCGGTTGACTCGGGTGCGCAGCTGGCACCGGACGCCGCCCTCGTACACCAGCGACGTGAACAGGTTGGACACGCCCGGGCTGACCCGCCCCTTCTGGCCCTTGCGGGTCCGCATGCCGGCCCGGCACTTCGCCCAGAGGGCGTCGCTGACCACCCGCGGGTAGTGGCCCTTGATCACCTCGCCCACCGGCACGTACCCCGCCCCGTCCTCACGCCGCCGCGGCTGGAACTCGCCCAGCACCGACCGGCAGGTGAGCACGCGGTACACGAAGGAGTCGTGCCAGACGGCCGACTTGCCGATCGGCGGGACGCCCTCGGCGTTCAGCTTCTTGGCGATGGTGACCTGGCCGAACCCCTTGGCCGCCAGCTCGAACACGCGGCGGACGGCGGCCGCCTTGGGCTCGTCCAGGACCGGCTTGCCCGCCACCACCTTCAGCCAGGACGGCAGGCGGGTGCTGACGGTGTGCTCGGCCGACCGCTCCCGCCGCTTCACCCAGTTGAACTTCGACCGCTCCGACTTGGCCAGGCTCTCGCTGTACGCCCGGTTGAACTCGGCCTGCATCAGCCAGCACGTGCGGTCGTAGTTGGCCAGGCTGTACTCCTGCTCGGGGAAGGCGGTGAGGATGACGACGCCGTAGTCGGACAGCAGCTCCTTCACCAGCTCGAACCCGCCGAGCGGGTGCTCCCGGCTGAGGCGGTCGAGGCTCTCGACGAGCAGGTAGCTGCCCCGCTGCACCCGGCCCTGCTTGCACGCCTGGAGGAACAGGAAGAGGCCGCCGTGCTTGCGGTTCTTGCCCCGGAAGGCGGACACGCCGAGGTCGCCGATGCTCAGCGTGTCGTCCAGGCTGATGCCCCGCTGCTCGCACAGCTGCCGGGCCCATCGCACTTGCCGTTCCACGCTGCTGCCGGTCCGCTGGCCCGAACTGCTGAAGCGGACGTAGCTGTAGGCCTTCACGGGGTACTCTCGCATGACCAGACGATACCGAGACGGGCGGCGGAAGTCAGTAGGGTCTCGGTCGGCTGGTCTTGCCGCAAGGTGCACTATATACCCCGGACGGCTTGAACTTCGGCCAAGCCCCGCGGTGCAGGAACAGCCGGCGGTTCTCCCGCACCAGGGTGCCCACGCGGGTGCTGTGCAGCACGCAGTCGGCCGGAGTGAACAGGCTGTCGATCACGTTCGGGTTGTTGTCCATCGCCAGCGAGAACAGCTTGACGATGCCGAACACGGTCACGTCGTAGGTGCGGCCGCGACCGGACAGCGCGTCGGCGTCACGGATGTGGTGCTCCTGAAACTGATCGAACCGCTTGTGCTGCTTACCGAACCCGAGAATCTCGCCGCGGAGGTGGGGGAACAGGTCGTCCTTCGGAGGGATGGCCCAGCCGTATACGTCGAAATCGCTGTCGTCCGTGGACACGCCGTAGGCCATCGACCCCATGATCGTCTCGTACTGCACGTTGGCCGGCAGCCAGCGGGGCGGCTTCACCAGCCCGTGGTCGGTCAACTTCTGAAGGGTGCTCACGGGTGTTCTCCGCCGAGTGTCGTGCGGATCAGGATACCCCAACTCGTGCCGCGGTTCACTTTGACCGCCGACGCTTGACAGACCAATTCGAACTGCTAGTCTCAGTGAATCGCCGCGTTAGTCTCGACTAAACCACTGAGGTAGCCAATGCGAAGCGTTCGCACACATTCCGGGTTCACGCTGATCGAACTGTTGGTCGTCATCGCCATCATCGCCGTGCTCATCGGGCTGCTGCTTCCCGCCGTCCAGAAGGTCCGCGAAGCCGCCGCCCGCATGAGTTGTAGCAACAACCTGAAGCAGATCGGCCTCGCCCTGCACAACTATCACGACCGCAACGAGCGCTTCCCGCCCGGCTACACCGCCAACGCGATGAGCGCCGACGGCACCGGCCCCGGCTGGGGGTGGGCGGCCCACCTGCTGCCCGACCTGGAACAAGACAACCTTCACCGAACGATCCGCTTCGACCTGCCGCTGACCGCCCCGGAGAACGCCTTCGCTGTCGGCACCGACATCAAGTTCCTGCGGTGCCCATCCGACCCGCGGCAGGAGCCGATCCGCCCGGCCGACTTCGTGACCACTGGCGGGCTGACCGGCCCCCTGGGGCGGTCGAACTACGTCGGCTGCTACGGGAACACGCCGTTCCTGAACGAGTCTCCGACGGTGATGACTACGCACCTGGTGATCGACGGCGTCAGCGGGAAGGGGCTGTTCTTCCGCAACAGCCGCACGCGGATCGCGGACGTGACCGACGGCACGAGCAACAGCATCGCGGTGGGGGAGAAAAGCGCGAAGCACACACTGGCGAGTTGGGCGGGGGTGATCCCCGGCGCGACGTGGCGGAGCGCGAACGACACGGCCAACTACGGCGGCATCCCGACCAACCTGCCGGCGGCGATGGTGCTCGGGCACGCCTGTCGCCAGCACCCGCCGAGTTCGTCGGCGGGGGTGGCCGAGGACTTCAGCGCCGCCCACCCCGCGGGCGTCAACTTCCTGTTCCTCGACGGGTCCGTTCACGTGGTGAAAACGTCGGTGAACATGGGCACGTACCCGTTCACCGCCACCATCGCCGACGGGCTGGCCATCCAGCCGGACTTCTGAGTGCGGATCCCGTTCGGGTGGAGTCTCGGGTCCGCCCCGCGGCGGGTGGCGGCGACATTGTTGCCGCCACGCTCCGCGGGGCGGACCGAACCACTTCACCCCATCTGGCACCTCTCTACCCCGCGGTGTCGGCGGCGATGCGGGCGAACACGCCGAGCAGGTCGTCCAGGCCGCTGATGTACCGGCGGGTGGTGTCGTACACCACCGCGTCGTCGTCCAGCCGCAGGAACTGCCAGTCTTCGCCACTCGTCACGCACCCGTAGATGCGGGCGGGGCGGCCGGCCCGCTCGTTGAACAGGCGTGCCCCCACCATCTGGGCCATGCACTGGCCCAACCCGGCCTCAATGTCACCCCGCTTCGCCTCCAACACCGCCACGACCGGCGCGCGGAGGACCGGAACTGTCTCCTGTCGGCAGAGCAGGAAGTCGCACTCGCCGGCCAGCCCGTTCGCCGGATCGACGTCCATCCGCTGCCCGGAGAACAGCGCCAGCGTCCGCCCGCTCAGTTCGCGGACGGCGAGCAGGATCGGCGAGACGAGCAATTCCGACCGCACCTTTTCGGTCATCAGGGCCATCCCGCGGATGCGCTGCAGGTGGTCGGCCAGCCAGCCCGGAACCGGGGCCGGGGGCGTCGCCGGGAACAACTCCGCGACCCGGAGTCCCACCCCGAAGCGGGCTTCCACGCTCGCCGGGTCGAAGTCGGTGTAGGCCATCGCTGCACTCCGCGGGTGGTGCCACCCATCTTACACGCACACCGCTTCCCCGCGGCGGCACTCGACCCGCCGCCCGCGGTCGCTTACCCTGATGCCAACCCCCGGAGGCTTCCCCGTGCGCTCGCTCCTCCCGCCGCTCGCACTCTTGCTGGTCGGCCCGCTGTTCGCCCAGGATGTGGCACTGAAGGCCGACGCCACCAAATCGCTCAAGGCCGCCGCCACCTACTACCGCGACAAGGTGGCGAGCCACGGCGGGTACGTGTACTACTACTCGCTCGACCTGGCCGACCGCTGGGGCGAGGGCAAGGCGTCGCCCGACATCCTGTTCGTGCAGCCGCCCGGCACGCCGACGGTCGGCATGGCGTACCTCGCCGCCCACGACGCCACGGGCGACCAGTTCTACCTCGACGCCGCCCGCGAGACGGCCGAGTGCCTGGTGTACGGCCAACTGCAATCCGGCGGGTGGACGCAGACCATCCACTACGCGAAGGCGAACCGCATGGGCAAGTACCGCAACGGCAAGGGCGGCAACTGGAACGTGAGCTCGCTCGACGACGACCAGACTCAGGCGGCGCTGACGTTCCTGATGCGGACCGACGCCGCCCTCGGCTTCAAGAACAAGGACATCCACGAGGCCGCCGAGTACGGGCTGACCGCGCTGCTGAAGGCGCAGTTCGCCAACGGCGGGTTCCCGCAGGTGTGGACCGGCCCCGTGCCCGAGCAGCCGCTGAAGAAGGCCACCTTCCCGACGGGCGACTGGAAGACGGAGGGCAAGCTGAAGAACTACTACGACCACTACACGCTCAACGACGGGCTGGCCGGCACCGTGGCGGACGTGCTCGTCGTCGCCCACGAGGTGTACAAGGACGACAAGTACAAGAGGGCACTGGCGAAGTTCGGGGACTTCCTGGTGCTGGCCCAGATGCCCGACCCGCAACCCGGCTGGTGCCAGCAGTACAACTCCGACATGGTGCCCATCTGGGCGCGGAAGTTCGAGCCGCCGGCGATCACTGGCTGGGAGTCGCAGGACGCGATGGAGACGCTCATCAAGATCGCGCGACACACCGGCGAGGCGAAGTACCTCGACCCGATCCCGGCGGGGCTGAAATACTTCACGAGGCACGTCAGCAAGGAAGGCACCGTGCCGCGGTTCATCGAGTTCGGCACCGACAAGCCGCTGTACATGGACAGCGCCTACAAGCTCACCTACGACCCGGCCGACGCGCCGGCGCACTACGGGTGGACTCAGCCGGCCCGGTTCGACCGCATCGAGAAGGCGTACCAGTCGGCGAAGAAGGGCGAAGCGTTGCCGAAGGCGAAGGCCCCGACCGCCGACGAGGTGAAGAGGGTGATCGCGGCGCTGGACAAAGACGGCCGCTGGGTGAGCGAGTACGCCGGCGAGCGGCTGGTCGGCCAGCCGAAGTTCGACAAGGGGTTCAAGTACCTGT
>JANNQE010000173.1:0-1500 GCA_031441625.1 Planctomycetia bacterium | reverse complement strand
CCTGGCCCAGGCCGACGAGAAGAAGCCGGGCGACAAGATGGAGAAACCGAAGGCACAAGTGAAGGGCGAACCGAAAGCGAACGAGGTGAACGAGCGGACGATCAGCGGCAAAGTGCTGGGGCACGACGGCAAGCCGGTGGTCGCGGAGTTGGCGATGCACTGGACCGAAGGGACGGTCGAACCGCTGGGCAAGACGAACGCGGACGGCACGTTCACGGTGAAAGTGCCGTTCCAGAAGAAGGGGCTGGGCGGGGACTTGGTGGCGTCCGCCGCCGGGTGCGGGCCGGACTTCCACCACCACGGGTACGAGTGGCTGCCGGCGACCGTCACCCCCGCCGCCGATCTGGTGTTCAAGCTGCCGAAGGGGCGGGCCATCAAAGGCCGGCTGATTAACCAGGAGGGCAAGCCGGTGGCCGGGGCGACGGTGGCGGCGTTCGCGGTGTCCGCCTACGACTCCGACGCCAGCCTCGACGCGAAGCTGAAGAAGTGGGCCGAGCAAGCCGACGGCAACCCGCTTCACGGCGACCGCGGGATGTCGTGCCCGACGGCCGTGCGCCCGCCGTCCGCCGCCACGGACAAAGACGGGCGGTTCGAGCTGGCCGGTTACGGCGTCGGGCAGACGGTGCAACTGAAGGTGAGCGGCGAGGGCATCGCGATCAAGGGGTTGGTTTACGTCAACCGCGACGGGTTCGATGCCGCCCCGCTCATCGAGGCCGCCATCCGCAACGCCGGGAAAGATCGCAAGTTCAACGCCCGCTGGGTGATCTGCGGCCCGGACTTCGCGGCGGTGGTGGAGCCGTAGAAGCTGCTCCGCGGGACGGTGACCGACCCCGACGGCAAGCCGCAGGCCGGCGTGAAGGTGCAAGCCACCCGCGTCAGCGACCAGCAACTGACCGACCACTGGTACTGGCACGATGCGACGACGGACAAGGACGGCAAGTACGAAATCCGCGGGCTGAGGAAATACCCGGCGTACACGGTCACAGCCGACCCGCCCGCGTCCACCGCTCTCATGTACCGCACGGCGACCGCGACCGACACCGTCGGGTACGAGCCGATCACCCTCGACGTGAAGTGCGCCCGAGGGGTGATCGTGAGCGGGACCGTGACGAACAAGGCCACGGGCCGACCGATCCGCTCGGCGGACATCCGAGCCGAGGTGCTGAAGGGCAACCCCTTCGCGGGTCAGTTCCCGGCTCTCGCCGACGGCCCGCCGCAACACTGGACCGACGACGCCGGGAAGTTTTGCATCGTCACCATCCCCGGCCCGGTCCTGCTGATCGCCCGCGGCGGCAGCAAGAACGACGCCGAGTTCAAACCGCCGGTCGCGGACCCGGACTACCCAAAATACTTCTGGGAGTCGGAGGGCGGGCTGTTGTTCAAGAGTCATTCCGGGCGAGACCACCTGAACGGCTGCTGGTGCAAGGTGCTCAACGCGAAGGCGGCCGGCGACGAACTGACGGTGGAGGTCGAACTGGAGCCGGCGACGAGGACGGCGGT
>JANNQE010000172.1:0-15062 GCA_031441625.1 Planctomycetia bacterium | reverse complement strand
CACGCTGACGGTGGTGGGGGCGGTGTGGCACCCGGGCAGCGGGGCGGTGGCCAGTTCGAGGTGGAGTTTGGCGAAGGCGGTGCGGGATTTGGGCGAGTCGAACGGGCCGGTCAGGAGTTTCTGCTGGCGGACGCCGAGGGCGTCGGTCCAGACGGCGCGGGCGCGGCCGGATTGCTTGTGGGGAAGATAAGACGGGGTGGACTTGCGGCGGTGGCTCACTTGCGGGTTCCTCGCCGCGAACTGTGCAAGGATTCCACAGTTCGCCCGGTTTGGAAGCCGCGCCCGGCGGGTGCCGGAGTAAGCGAAAACGCTTCGGCTGAAAGGCTTTTCGTCGAGTGGGCAGTCCCGGGGTTGAACCGGGGACCTAGCGATTGTCAGGCACCGCCCACGACCCCCCTCTTGAAGTCAAAACGCCCAGGTTTCCAGGCATTTTGCCACGCCCGGCGTCGGATGCAAGGGCAGGGAAACCGTGCGTGAAAACCCCTGGAATCGCGGCGCTACCGCCGGGTTCCGCGGTATTTCGCGGTTCGGGACGGCACCTGAAACCAGACGAGATGGGAGAGGTGATACTGAATCCGAGTTCGAAGTCGCTTGCGGGGATGTGGCAAACCTGTTCGACGAGACCGACCGTCACGGGGACCGTGCATTCATAAGGTGGGCGAGTAGGCCAACGCCAGCGTCACTCCACCAGTCGGCATGCGGACGAAGTCGGGGAAGAGGAGCGCGTCAACTTGGACGCCCTCACGGATTCCCCGACGACGAGCCGAACCGAAGCCGTTCACACAACCGACAGTCCGGTCGTGTGTCCCACCACCGGGGTCCGGTTCACTTCCCCTCGGCGGCGATCACCTCGGCCTTCATCGCCAGGGCGGCCTCGCACAGTTGCAGGTAGGCTTTGGCCAGTGCCGCGTTCTGCGGGTTGCGGGCCGCCTCCTCCTTCAACTTCTCCGCCGCGTCCTCGATCGACTTCAGCGTCGCCCGCTTGCGCTCCAGGTCGGACGACGACACGGCGACCGCGGCGGGTTGAGCCGGCTTGACCACCGGGGCCGGCGGTAGTTCCGGGTTCGGCACCGCGACGAACGCGACGGCGGTCGGCTTCTTGTCCACCGGCAGCGGCAGCTTCACCCCGTCCCCGCCGGCGGTCGGCCACACCGTCACCTCGCCCGCCCAGTCGCCACTCAGCACACCCTTGCCATCGGCGGTGAACGTCACTTTCAACACCTCGTCGGCGGCGGTGAACTCGGCGAGCTTCTTGTCGCTCACGTCCCACACCCGCACCTTCCCGTCGCGGCCGGCGGTGGCCAGCTTGCCGGAGGCGTCCACCGCGACGGCTTGCACCCCACCGCTGTGGGCGTCGATCTTCGCCTTCTCGTCGCCGGTGTGCAGGTCCCACGCCCGCACGCTGCCGTCCTGACTCGACGACAGCAGCACGTCGGCGTCCGTCCGCCACGCGATGCCGGTGACACCCTTCGTGTGCCCGCGGAGGGTGTAGAACTCCTTGCCGGACTTCGTCTCCCACACGTGCAGCCCGCCGAAGCGATCACCCGCCGCCACCAGCAGCCCGTCCGGGCTGAACCCAGCGGTCAGCACCCAGTCGGTCGGCTTGCGGAAGGTGTGGACGATTTTGCCGTCGGCGACCGTCGCCACCTTCACCACCTTGTTCGGGCCGCCGAACACGACGCGGGCATTGTCCGGGCTGAGTTCGGCGGCGAGGACGGCTTCCGTCTCGTCGGCCAACGTGAACCGCCGTTTCCACGTCTTGGTGTCGAACCCGACGACCGCCCCGGACTGCCCGCCGACACCGCCGGCCGCGAGCAGGACTGTTCCGTCGCGGCTGAATTTCAAGCTGTGCAACTCGCCCTCGGCGAATGCGAGTGCGCCGGTCAGCTTGGTGGTGGACGTGTCGAACAGCAGAACCTGCTTGTTGCCCGGCACGGCTGCGAGCGGCAGCTTCGGGTGAACGGCCAGGGACGTGACCGGCGTGGCCCGCGCCAGGGGTGTGGGGGTGACGAGGCCGGCGTCGGCGGTGGTGGTCGCGGTCGTCGCCCCGCCGTCGGCCTTCTCCTTCAGTCCGCCCTCGATCCACTTCTTGATGGTGTCGAGTTCCCGCTGGGGGATCTTCGGCTTGTTCGGCGGCATCTTCGGGTCTTCGACGTGCGCCGTCAGGGTGTACAGCATACTCCCTTCGGGCTTCCCCTCGGCCACCACCTTGCCGGAGATGCCGCCGGCCAGGGTGCTGGCGTGGGTGGACAGGTCGAGGTCGCCCCGGGGGCGTTCGGCGTTGTGGCAGTTGCCGCACTGCTTCTTGAAGATCGGCTTGACGTCGTCGAACGTCACCGGCGGGTCGGCGGCGACGAGCGGGGCGACGAGCAGGAGCGACGCGAGCAACGCCAGGCGGGTCGGCACGGGTGGGGTCCTCACAAAGGTGAACCGCGGGTGTCAACCCGCGGGTGTGGTCGGAACCCAGGCGGCTGACGCCGCCGGTTCACCAGTCGGAGTCAGCGGTTGAACAGGAACTCGTTGGTGTTCAGCAGCGCCCAGAACAGGTCTTCGAGGGCTTGCGGCTTCTTGTCGGTCGGCACGGCGGACAGCCGGCCGCCGATCCTCTCCGCCTCCTTCGCGGTCGGCTTGCGACCCAGACACCGCAGGTACAACTGCTCGACCGCCGCCATTGGCTCCGCGTTCGCCTCCAGCAGTTTCGCCACCACCTTCCCCTCGGCGATCTTCCCGCCGGTGTTCTCGCCGTTCAACAGGTGCAGCGCTTGCGACAGCGTCGGCGTCGTCTTCACCTCGCAGGTGCAGGCCGTCGTTCTCGCCGACCGGCCGAAGGTGGTGAGGAAGTAGTTCGGGGTGCGGCCGTCGGGCACCTCCACCGCCCGCCCGCCGAGCGGCAGGCCGGGCAGGGTGTTCGTCGTCTCGGTCACTTGCGTGATGCAGTCGAGCAGCACCTCGGCCCGCATCCGCCGCACCGTCTGGTGGGAGAAGTTGCGGTCGTCCAGTTCGTTCGTTTTGTTCCGCTGGGTGGACTGCTGGTAGGTGCGGCTGAGGCAGATGTCGCGGGCCAGCTTGGCCACGTCGAACTTATACTCCACCGCCTTCTTCCCGAGCGCCGCGAACAGTTCGGGGTTGCCGGCCGGGTTGCTCACCCGCACGTCGTCCACCGGCTCGACGACGCCGCGGCCGAAGAAGTGCGCCCACACGGTGTTGCCGAAGTTGCGGGCGAAGGCGGGGTTGTCCGGGCCGGTCAGCCAGTCGGCCAGCGCCGCCCGGTAGTCTTGCCCCGGCTTCAGGTCGGGCACCTTGTCGCCGAGGAACTTCGGCCGCACCGGCCGGTCGCCGACCGGGTGCCGCATCTCGCCGGTGCCGGCGTTGAACACGGTCAGTTCCCGCGGATCCTGGGCGTTCTTGTACCCGATCTGGCTGAAGAAGGCGGCGAACCCGTAGTAGTCGTCCATCGTCCAGCGGTCGAACGGGTGGTTGTGGCACTGGGCGCACTGCACGCGGGTGCCGAGGAACACCTGGGCGACGTTCTCGGCGAGCAACTGCGGGGCGGTCTCCGTCTGGAAGTAGTTGACCGCCGGGTTCTCGAACGTGCCGCCGACCGCCGGGATCAGGTCCCTCACGATCTTGTCGAGGGTGTCACCCTTCTTCACCCGTGCCCGTAGCCACTGGTCGTACAGTTGCAGCCCCTTCGGGCTGATGCCGTTGATGGTGCGGATTTGCAGCACCTCGGCCCACTTCATCACCCAGATGTCGCGGAACTCGTCCCGCGCCAGCAGCACGTCCACCAGCTTCTCCCGCTTCTTCGGGTCGGCGTCGGCGAGGAACTTCTCACGCTCGGCGGGGGTGGGCAGCAGGCCGATCAGGTCGATGTACACGCGGCGGACGAACACCTCGTCGGAGCACACCTCGGACGGCACGACGTGCAGGCGGTTCAGCTTGGCGTGGACGAGCTCGTCGAGGACGTTGAACGCCGGCGTCTTCGGGTCGGCGAACGGGGTGCCGGGGCGGACGATGACGGCCGTCCCCTCGGTGAACTCGTCGAACCGGGCCAGGATGAACGCCTCGCCGGGGCCGACGCCGGTGATGACGCCCGCATCGCTGGCCGTGGCCGCCCCGTCGTTGTTGCCCACGAACACGGCGAACCGGGTCACGTCGCGGTCGGTGCCGTCGCTGTACTTCGCCCGCACCACGACTCGTTGCGTCTGGCCTTTCGTCGCGAACACCACCTGCTTCGGGTACACCTCAATGCCGACCGGCTTGGGCGTGTCGGCCGGATCCTTCGGGGCACCCGCTTCGAGCCACTTCACTAGCAGGTGGTAGCCTTCGCTCTTCGGGGCGATCCGCTGGCCGCCGGTGTGCGGCACCTTGCCGGTGGCCTTGTTCACCAGCAGGCAGTCGTCCGGGGCCGTCAGGTTCACCCGACGCCCGCCCATCTCGCGGGTGATGCGGTACTGGTCGCCGGCCGGGTCGTACCCGAACAGGCTCAGCCGGAACCCGTCCTTGCCGGACGCCGACCCGTGGCACTTGCCGGTGTTGCACCCCACTTTCGTGAGTACCGGCAGCACGTCGTTGCGGAACCGCAACTCGCTCGCCTCCGTCGGCTTCTTCACATCCACGGCGACGGTGGCGGTGTGCCCGCCCGCACTCACCGTGAGCGTGGCCTTGCCCTCCGCCGCCGGGGCGAGGAACGCATTGGTGACGGTGGCGACGGGCTTGTCGAAGGTGAACTTGGCCTCGGCCGACAGGTCGCGGGTGCTGCCGTCGACGTACTCCCCCTGGATGACAAGCCCCTGGCGGTCCCGCGGGCCGGACAGTTCCACCACCGCCGGCCGCACGAGCAGGCGGACCGGCTGGTCGGCGGCAGCGGTGATGGAGGCGAACAGGACGACCGCGAGCAGCGAACGCATTGGGGGAACCTCGGTGATTCGGACCTCACCCCCCGACCCCCTCTCCCAGGGGAGAGGGGGTGTTCAAGGGGCTTGACAGTTCGGTTTCTTCGCTCAGTCGGTTCGATCACGTGAGCGTGTCGGATTCGAGGCTTCCATCTTGAACACCCCCTCTCCCCTGGGAGAGGGGGCCGGGGGGTGAAGTCCCGCCCCTATTTCTTCTCGGCTTGCCGGAGTGCGTCGAGCGGGCTGAGCGGCTTGCCGGTCTTGTCCGTCTGAACCGAGCCGGGAGCGGCCACCTTCAGCGACCCGCCGCGACCGACGCGGTACACCACCGCGTGCCCGCCCACCGTGCCGGACAGCTCGCACACCAGGCTCTTGTGGTCGGCCGTGGGGGTGTCGGCGGCGACCGTCACGGCGAACGTCACCGACTTCGCGCCGGGCTTCACTTCCACCGTCGGGGCGGTCGCCCGCGGGGGGAGGCCGTCGAGCTTGGCGGTGAAGGCCGCCTCAGTCGGCTTCTCGAACTCGCACACCACGCTCACGCCCTTACCCTGCTCGACCGCGGCCGGGGCCAGCTTGCCCACCACCAGCGGGTTCGCCACGGTGATCGCCGTCACGTCCGACGCCACCGGCGGCAGCCCGTCGGCCGACTTGCGGCGGGGGCGACGGCCGGTGCCGGGCGTCGGCGGGCCGCCAGTGCCCAGGCCGTTGTTGCCGACCATCAGCGGGTCGCGCTCGCCGCGGCCGGCCACGCCCACCTTCGATTCCACCAGCAGTTTCCACTCGCCCCGCTCGGCCGACGGGTGCCCGACGAGCGTGACGGTCACCTCCGACTTGTCGGCCGGAATGGTCACTTTGGTCGGCGCTTCGACGCCCGGCGGGAGGGTGAGGAAGAACACATCGAGCGCTTCGGCGAAGTCTTTCGCACGGGTCACCTTGACCGTCACGTCCATCGTCCCGTCCACCGGCACGGCCGCTTTCGGAGCGACCAGGGTGACGGCGTACGGCGCTTCCTCCGTCACCGCGACGGCCAGCCGGTTCACTTGCACCGCGTGCAGGATCGAATCGCCCGGCCCCTGGATCAGGTCGATGGACTGCTCGAACCCGCCGGTCACGGTCAGCTTGTCGTCGCCGCACTTGCCGGTGAACGACACCAGCCGCCCGCCGACCGGGGCGTCGGCCGCCGCCTCGAACACCACCGGGGCGAAGAACTCGCCGACCGGGATCGGGGGCACCTTCACCGTCACGCCCTTCGGCAGGTCGTTCGCGGCGACGCTGACCGGGCCGTCGAACCCGTCCCGCCGCACGGCCATGTACGCCACCACGCGGTTGCCGCGGGGGATGATGATCGACTGCTTGTCCTGCGTCTTGCGGGTGGTGGGGGCGAGGAACACGCCCAGCCCGGCGGTCGGCTTGGTCAGTTCCACCCGGTAGATGAACCGCGGCCCGCCCTGCTTCCGCTTGTCGGTCACGCGGACCAGGTACTCGCCGTCGGCGGGGATCTTCACCTTCACCCGACTGTCGTGCGTCTCGTCGTCGTCGTTCCACGCCAGCAGTTCGCCGTTCGGGTGGAGGACGGCCACGATGGGATCGAGCGGCGTGCCGAGGCGGTAGGCGAACGCCTGCACGTCGATTTCGTCCCCCTTCCGGGCCGTGAACCGGAAGTGGTCTTCGTCGCCGGCCTTCTCGACAATTCCGTTGAACGCCACCGGCCACGCGACCGCTTTGCCCGCTTTCTCCAGGGTGTCGTTCGGTTCCGCTTCGAGCACGTTCGGGAAGGGCGACACCCGGAACGGGTTCGGCGTGGGTGCGGCCGGGCCGGTGTCGTCGGTCGGACGGAACTCGAAGGCGGTGATTCCATTCGGCAGCTTCACATTCTGGGTGGTCTCGCCGCTGTCGTGGAACAGATTGACGCTCACCTCGGTGCCGGCCTCGCCGCCAGCCGGGTAGACGGCCGCCGGTCGGGTGAACGTGCCGACGTGCAGGGCGTAGCGGGCGGTGTCCGAGCCGCCGAAGTTGGTGTCCCGCACTTCGACGGTGTAGGTGCCGTCGGCCGGGGCGACGAGCGAGACGAACGGGTCCTGGCGGAACAGCGGGGTGTCGTCGGCGAAGGCGAGTTGCTTGCCGTCCGGCCCGGTCACTGTCAACGCGGTGTCAGTCAGGTCGGCCGCGAGGCGGACGCCTTCGACTTCGGCGGACAGGCGCTCGCCCTTTTTCAACTTCACCGCGAAACGGTCCACCCCACCGGACTCGGTGTTGCCGGCGACGGTGACGTTCAGCGGGATTTCTTGCGGCGTCTTGTCGTTCGGCTCGACTTCGAGCACCACCGGGAACGGCGTGACGCGGAACACGCGGAGTTCGGACACGCCGCCGGCGGTGCGGACGCGGAACGGGTGTTCGCCGAGCGGGCAGTCGGCCGCGGCCTTCAGCGTGACGGTGACTTCGTTCTCGCTCGCGGCGGCCAGCTTGACGACGGAGACGCCGGTGTTGTACAGGAGCAGTTCGTCCGGCTTGTCGAGGCGAGCGCCGACGAGTTTAAGGGTGAACTCGGTGCCACGCTGGCCCACACCGGGGGCGACCGATTCGACCGACGGAGGGGAGGCGAGCAGGAGTGATTCACCGCAGAGGGCGCAGAGGGCGCAGAGCAAGAACAGTCGAGCCGTCATCGAGGGTGCCCCGGAAGGTGAACCGGCGGCGTGAGCCGCCTGGGTTCGATGGCCACCCGCGGGTTCAAACCCGCGGTTCACCGCAAGTCGGCTCACGCCAGCAGGCCCTTCACCACCTTGCCACCGGTGACGATCGGCTGCGGGCGGTTGCCCGGTGACATCAGGTCTTTCTTCCCGTCGATGCCGATCAGGTGGTACAGGGTGTGGGCGTAGTCCTCCACCCCCAGCGCGTTCTCGGCCGGGTCGGCGGCCAGCTTGTCGCTCGCCCCGTACACCTGGCCCGCCTTCACCCCGCCGCCGGCCAGCACCGTGCTGAACACCCGCGGCCAGTGGTCCCGCCCGCCGCCGGCGTTGATCTTCGGCGTGCGGCCGAACTCGCTGTTCACCACCACCAGCGTCTTGGCCAGCAGCCCGCGTTGGTCGAGGTCAGTGATCAGCCCGGCGAGCGCGATGTCGAGCACCGGCATCTGCGTCTCGATGCCCTTGTAGTGGTAGGCGTGCGTGTCCCACGCCCCGAAGGTGAGCGTCACGAACCGGGCACCGGCTTCCACCAGCCGGCGGGCGATGAGGAACCGCGCCGCCCCGCCGTTGCGGAACGCGAGCGGGCCGCTCAGCCCGCTCAGCCCGTACAGCTTCTTGATCTCCTCGCTCTCCTCGTTCAGGCTGAACGCCTCCCGCACGCTCTTGCTGGCCAGCATGCCGTAGGCCCGCTGGTAGAAGCTGTCCATGGTGGTCAGCGCGTCGTCCTTCTCCGTCTTGGCGAAGTGGTCGTCCACGAGCGACTTCCACTCCTTCCGAGACTCGAACCGGCTGTCGTCCACGTCCTTCGGCAGACTCAGGTCGCGGACCTTGAACCCCGGCCGGCCGGGGTCGGCCCCCAGCGCGAACGGGCCGTACTGGTTGCTCAGGTAGCCGCTGCCCAGGTACTCGCTGGCGGCGGTCGGCACCACGATGTACGGCGGCATGTCCTTCCGCACGCCGAGTTCCTGGGCGGTCACGCTCCCGAGGCTCGGGTACGTCAGGGCCGGGCTGGGGCGGTAGCCGGTGAACATGCTGTGCTGGCCGCGGCTGTGGTCCACTTCCGTGTGCGTCATGCTCCGCACCACGGTCATCTTGTCGGCCACCTTCGCCGTCTTCTCCATGTGCTCACCGAACAGCACGCCGGGCACGCTCGTCTTCTGGGTGCCCAGCGGCCCGCGGTACTCGCTCGGCGAGTCCGGCTTCGGGTCGAAGCTGTCCATGTGCGGGAAGCCGCCCTGCAAATACACGTGAATGACCGACTCGGCCTTCGGCTCCGGCTTCTTGTCCGCGGCCTGGGCGGATTGCAGCTTCAGGAAGGTGCCCAGCGACAGCCCGAGGCCGCCGAGGAAGCCGACTTGGAGCAGGTCGCGGCGGGTGGGCGGGGTGCAAGCGTGAACTCGGCTCATCTCCGAACTCCGAGTGGGGGGAAGGAACGCAACTACTCTTTCGGGGGGCTGAACTCGACCACTAGTTTCGGCCGCTGCTTCACGTCGTCGAACTCGCAGGTGTAGAAGTCCCAGCCGTTGCCGCCGGTGTTGATGAACACCCACCCGTGGTTGGCGGCGCCGTTCGCCCACGCCTGCACGGTGTCGGTCACCTCGAACGGGATGGCCGAGGTGCTGGCCGAAATCTTGCCGAAGGTGAACCCGTCCTTCTGCCGGCTGGCCTCTTTCCCGTCGGCAGTAATCCCGCCCACCAGGCTGTTCCAGGTGCTCGTCTTCTTGAACGGCACGAGCATGCGGTGCAGGTGGACGGTGCTCCCCTCGTCGAACGCGGCGATCACCAGCGTGGCCGAGTGGACGGCCGCGTTCGCGGGGATCTGGCCGGGGGCGGTGCCGAAGAGGTCGTCGAACCGCATCAGGATTTGGCTCTCCCCGCCGTCGTTGTCGGCGTCCGAGCTGGCGTTGATGTTCCCTTCCAGACAAGTGTTCGGGGCGACCGCCCAGATCTCGACGTCCACCGTGCCGGCGTAATCGTTCACGCCCTGTTGGAAGGTGACGGTCTGCTTGGCGGATCGAGGCTTCGTCGGTTCGCCGGCAAACACAACCGCCAATGCGACGGCAAGAACCGCCCCAACGGCGGCTAGACTGCGGGTCGTCATTTTTGCAACTCCGGTAATCAACCGATGTTAGCCGAGCGAGCCGCAGTGTCAGCACCGCCCGTGTCAAGTTCATCAACTCTTCACTCAGTCGTCTCGGTCGGACTCCCTCCACGCGACCAGCCGGTTCGGTCACATGAAGGGTCGAAGAGAGTCCCGCGAATACCCCTCTTCCCGGCTTGTGGTGGAGAATTGCCCTTCTCATAATTTGGCGGCAGCCTCACCGCTGTGTCGCCTGTTGACCATCCCTTGTCACGTTGTTCGGAGGGTATCATGCGTCTCGTTTCCCCTGTCGGGGTCCGAAGTCGGGCTTTCACGCTGATCGAGTTGCTGGTGGTGATCGCCATCATCGCCATCCTCATCGGCCTGCTCCTGCCTGCCGTGCAGAAGGTCCGCGAAGCCGCCGCCCGGATGCAGTGCACCAACAACATGAAGCAGATCGGGCTGGCCATGCACAACCACCACAGCACGCACGGCGGGTTCCCGCCCGGCCTGCCGCAGGGCGGCAACGCCCCGGCGCACATCACCGGCGGCATCCAGTGCCTCGGCGGCACGTACCTGTCGAACCAGACGCTGTTCGGCTACACGAGCAGTCAGGGAGCGCCGTGGAACGCACTGATTTACGCCGAACTGGAGCAGACCACTCTGGCGGGCCTGATCGGCAGCCGGGCACAGCAGTTCATGACCGAAGGCGGGGCGGCGTGGGCGCGGTTCCCGGCGACCGGCGAACTGTCCTCGAACCCCGGCGACTGGTGGGAGTGGACGGAGTGCGCCGGCATCGGGTCGCACAGCGGAAACGCCGGCTGGAGCCTGCAGAAGACGTGGTTCTGCCCGAGCGCGACGCGGGCCGAAGTCGGCATGAGCAACTACAACCAGGAGAACCTGCGGAAAGCGAACGTCGTCGCCTGCTTCGGCGGCGCCCAGTTCGGCCCGTCGGCCGGCGGTGGCCCCGGGGCCGGCATCTTTGGCATCACCAGGTTCACCAAGAACGCGACCACCAGCATCCAGGAGACCATCCGCCCCGGCACAGGGACGAAGATCGAACACATCACTGACGGGTCGAGCAACACCGTCATGCTGAGCGAACTGCTGACCGTCAACTCCACCCAGGACGGCCGCGGGGCGTGGATGTGGACCGGGTCGGGCGGCAGCACCTTCCAGACTTTCACCGCCCCGAACAGCCCCACCCCGGACAAAGTGCAGGCGTGCCAGGGGAACACGAACGGGGGTAGCAACAACCTCGACCCGACCTTGCCGTGCATCCAGCACAAGCACCCGACCAACCCGACCGGGGTGGACCCCTCGTGGGGCGACCTGTGGGCGGCCGCCCGCAGCAAGCACACCGGCGGGGTGAACGCGGCCATGGGTGACGGCAGCGTGCGGTTCGTCCGCAACAGCATCAACCCGCAGGCGTGGCAGGCGGCCGGCACCAAGGCCAGCGGCGAAGTGGTCAACCTGGACTGACCGCCGGTCGGTCCATCCCCCACCCGCGGGCCGGTCGTCCACCGGCCGGCGGGGTCGTTTCACCCCACCCCCTCCCACGTTCTTGAGGTCCCACCATGCGTGTCCCCCGTATCGCCACCGTGTTCGCCGCCCTCTCCCTGTCCCTGCTGCTGGTCGGGTGCGGCGACGGCCCGAAGGTGCAGACCGACCGCGAGGCCCTGACCGGCGTGCTGTCGTCGTTCGGCGATCAGGCGTCCAACCCGAAGACGCTGAAGGTGTACTTCGCCGACGGCAAGTCCCCGCCCGACGGCGAACTGATGAAGTACAAGAACAAGGGGTTCGAGATCGTGGGCGAGCCGCGGGCTGGCGGCGGCACCGTCACCGCCCGTGTGAAGGTGACGGACGAGGCAAAGGGGAACGAACTGGGTGAAGTGGACTGGACGTTCGTGAAGGTCGGCGACAAGTGGATGCTGGATTCGGCCCCGCTGCCGTGAGCGTCACCGCCCGATCAGGCAGGCCGGGGTGAGTTCACGCATTTCTCGCACGAGCGAGTCCGCCGGCGGCCCGTACTTCTTGTCCAGCCGGGTCGCTTCGTTCAACTCCCGCACCGCCTCCACCGGCCGGCCGGTCAGCTTATAGTGCCGGCCGAGCTGGAAGCGGAAGTACGCCTCCTCGCCCGGCAGCTTGTCCAGCCCCTCTTTCAGCACCGCCTCGCGGTCGGCGTTGCTGCCCCGCTTGGTGGCGTTCTCGGCCAGCAGGTCGAACCCGTCCACACACTGCTTCCGCACCTTCGGGTTCTTGCCCGCGTGGGGTAGGCCAGCGGCGAGCCACTCCCGCACGGCGGCGTCGCTCTCGTCGTACCGCTCGAGCTGGTGCAAGGCGCGGGCGAGCGACAAACCGGCCGGCGGCAGGACCGGCACCAGTTCGCGGAGGATCGGTTCGGCCTCGGCCGGGCGGTCCAGGCTGACGAGGGTGTCGGCGTACAGCAGCCGGTCGGTCGGCTTCAGCCCCTTCGGGTCGGTGCGGGCGAGATCCTCGGCCAGCCCTTTCAGGTCGTCGGCCAGCCGCTTACGGGCGGCCGGCATTTTCAGGTTCCCGCTCGCCTCGATGATCTGGCGGGCGGGGTCGAGGTCGCACACGCCGTCGATGATGGGGAGCGCGCGGGCCATCCGGCGGGCGGCCAGCGCGTCCTGAGCGGCGGCTGTGTTCTCGCTTGCCAACTTGTCCGCCCACACGCCGGGCAACACGAAGGCGACCGCCAGCCCGACCGCCAGCATCACCCACGACCCGCGGGCTGGCGGCGCGCCGACCCGCGCCGCCACCGCCCACGGGAGCGCGAGCGACAGGCAGACCATCGAACGCAGGAGACAGCGGAGGGCGAAATCGGCGGACGAGTCGAGGGACTCGCCGAAGGGGGAAATGGCGAAGTAGCCGCCGACCGCGAACAACACTCCCGCGACGACGGCCGGGATCGGCGTCCGCACCTTCACCCGCGACACCACCCACCCGGCGACCACCGCCGCGAGTGGAACGGCCGCGAGGCACTGCACGATGAGCAGCGACGGCCAGCCGAACGGACTGACCGCCAGGCCGTGGGCGGAACGCGACGTGGGGGCGGCGAGCCAGAGCGAGACGAGCGGCACGACGGCGGCGAGCGCGTAGAAGACGGCGGGGCGGATCACGGTTGCACCCCCAGCGCCTGGGCGGTGGCCGGCTTCCGCAGCTTCCAGATGAACCCGTCGTAGGTGTAGTGGAGGAACGCCGACCACACGTTCACCGCCGCCCACGCCTGCACCACCCACCCCCCGGCCTTGTCCACCCACACGCCGATGAGTCCGAGCGTCACCAGGTAGGCGGCGAACACCACCAGCCACTGCTTGGCCACCTCGCGGAACATGCCGGCACTGCCGACCGCCTTCCGCCGCTGCGCGTAGTGGCTGACGACGGCCATGTATTCGACCGCGTGGAACGTGCTGCTGGCGGCGGTCATGGCGAAAACCCCCATCCGCCAGTCGTTCCGCAGGCAGAGGAGCAGACCGGCGTAGAGGGCGAGCAGGCTGACGAGGTAGCACAGTTTGCCCACCCGCCCGCGGTGGACGCCGATCAGGTTCACCACCAGCACCGCACCAGGCACGGCGAGCATGACCAGATCAACGGCGTTCATCCATCCTTTCAGGTGAGGCTCCGCCTCCACCCACCCGGTCGTCCAGCCGGCGGTGCGGAGCAGGGTGTACACGACGAACGCCCGCAGGGCGTGCCGCTCCAGCCACTCCGGGCCGCCGCCGGCCTTCTTCGCGTACATTCGCAACACACCCTGGTGTTGGGAGGCGAAGTGCCACGAGTTCCAAACGTAATCGATCAGCAGCAGGCAGGTGAGCGAGCCGGTGGCCATCCACACTCCATTGACGACACCGGCGACGGCGATCGCGATGCCGAGGAAGAGGCCTCCCAGGCCCTCGCGACGGTCGCGGTCGGCGGCCACCAGGAAGAGGGTGATCCAGCGGTGCGGGGTGATGAGAAAATAGATCGCCCAGAACTCGGTCTGCAAGCGGCCGTCGTCCCGCACGAACCCGCCGAACGCGAGCGCGGCGATGAGTAGCACCGGCCACGCGATGTTGGCGAAGAACAGCAGGTCGAACGCCGGGGAAACGATCCAACCCGCGGACGGTTTGTCCGCGGGTTGGGGCGTGGTCGGCGTGTTGGGAGCGGTCATTCCGGGTGCGTCACGGGATCGGGGCGTTCTTGATCTTCCACTTGTCGCCGTCCTTCTCGAACGTCCACTCGACCTCACCGAGGGTCGTCCCGCCGCCGGCCGGGTCCACCCGCACCTTGGCCGTCGCCGTGGTGCCGCTCACGCTCGGCTTGCCGACGATGCTGTAGCTGTTTTTGGCGAACTTCTTCGGGTCGGCCGGCTTCACCCCTTTGGCGAACAGGGTGTCGAGCTTCTTCGGATTGCCGACGGCGTCGTTCACGTCTTCGAGTAGCGTGGCGATCTTGGTGCCGTCCTCGCCACCCATGTCGAGCGGTTGGCCGCCCGAGTCGCCTCCACAGCCGGTAATGGCGATGAGGCAAACGAGTGCGACGGGCAGAATCAGCCAGCCGATGCGGGTCATGACAGTGTTTCCATATTCTACGAGGGGTGGGTGGGGAGTATGACCCCGCCCACCGATGGGCGGTCAGTCGAGGTTGGACACTTCGCCGCCGGACATGCTGTTCGCGGCCGCCCACTGGGCCTGGGCGATACTGCTGCGGACGAACCGAACGCTGCCGTCGGCGAGGCACGCGTTCACACCACCCGTGTGCTGGCTCCGGGCGGCCACTTGCCACTGCCCGCCGGTGGCGGCGGACACGTCCGCGTTGTTGGTGCAGAACATGCCACGGATGTCGTTGACGGGAGGTAGGGCGGGGTCGCCCGACGGCGGGCAGCCCAGCGACACGTCGGTGTTCATCGAGTTCGGCGGGAACATGCCGCTGAACGTGTTCCCGCCCATCATCGGGGTGATGATGGCCCCGCGTACGTCGCGGTTCATCGCCGACGAACTCGAACTGGTGCGACCGTCGGCGGTGTGGTTGGCCAACTTCTCACTCAGCATCACGGTGTTCGAGGTGCCGTCGGTGATGCTCACGATGGACGTGCCTTTCCCTTGGCCGAACCGCTGCCCGTAGGGGAATTTGGTTACACTCGTCACCGGCTGGAACACGCCCGCCCGCGGCGACCGCAGCGACTCCCGCATGAACCCGCCGCCGAACGAGACGCAGTAGTTCGCCTTCAGGTTGTTCTCGATCGAGTAGTTGTTGTAATGCACGTCGCTCTGCTGGGCGCTCGGGCAGGTCATCGCCTTGCGGATGAAGCTCTGGGTGTCGATGTCCGAGCGGCGGAGTGGCATACCGTCCAGGTTGTCCCACGGGCAAGACTCGTTCAGTTCGGCCGGTTCACTTATC
>JANNQE010000171.1:0-5203 GCA_031441625.1 Planctomycetia bacterium | reverse complement strand
CCCGGCCCCCCCCCCCCCGCTTCGGGCTAACAAGTCCGGGGTGGGGTGTTCACCTCACTCATCTGCCTGTCCGCTTTCCCCCACCCGTTCGCATACACCTTCGGGGGTCTGCGCTTGCCCGGCTGTGTTCCGGGTATGATGACCCCTGCCACGTTCGAACACCGGGTGAGTCATGCCACAGCCGCCGCGACCCGACGGGTGGAAGCACACTTCCAAGCCGAACCCGGCCAAACCGTCGGTGCCCCAGAGCGCCCCGAACACCTCCCGCCGCCCGTGGCAGCCCGGCGCGGCCAAGCCGAAGACGACCGGCAAGGCCACCTCCCGCGTGGCCCGGTTCATCGCCGCCGGCGTCGGCGTCGGCCTGCTCACGGCCGCCGTCGTGTGGGTGATCCTGCTACTGTTCCAGCCGAGTTATCCGAGTCTGGTGGTCGTGGCGATGGATTCGCCCGACTCGCTGGCGATCCCCGAGAACGCGGCGGGGGTGAACACGGCGAAGGCGGTGGGCGAGTGGGCGACGGGCGGGGGCGAACGGGCGAAGATGACGGCCGGTCGTGACGCCACCACCGAGCGCGACTCGTGGCGGGCGAAGCTCGACGGCAACGCGAAAGGGGCGGTGCTGTACTTCGCCGCACACGCCGGGGCCGACGCCAAGAAGGGGCCGTACCTGTGGCAGCCGCCGAAGGGCGGGGCGGTGTCGGACGCGGACAAGCTGTACGTGACGGACATCCTCCAGCGGCTCGCCGAGTTGCCGAAGAGTCAGCCGAAGTTGCTCGTGTTCGACATCACCCAGACGCCGGCGAACTGGGCGTTCGGCGGCGCGTACTCCGACTTCGTGCGGGCGGTGAAGGCGCTCGACGCCGACATCGAGAAGGTGGGCGGGCTGACCGTGCTGCTCTCGGCGGACGACGATCAAGTGTCGTGGGTGGCGGACGAGCGGCGGATGTCGGCGTTCGGCTTCTACTTCACGGAGGGTGTTCGCGGGGCGGCGGGCACGCCCGGCGGGGCGGTCACGGTCGCGGGCCTGCACACGTATTTGAAAGCCGAAGTGCAGAAGTGGGCGGTGGCCAACCGCGGGGCGAATCAGGAACCCGTGCTGCTGCCGAAGGCGAGCGGCGCGGAGCGGGGCGAGGCGCTCAAGCTGGCCACGCTACCGACCACCACGTACACCGCGCCCGGTTCGCCGGACCCCGCCGCCCCGACGCCGCCGGCCCTGCTGGCCGAGTGGAAACGGGTGGGCACGCTCGCCCGCAGCTCGCCCGCCCCCGACACCACCGACCCCCTCAAGTGGCGGGAGTACCTGGAATGGCTGACGCGGTGGGACCGCCTCGTGCGGTTGAACGCCGTGCCCGACACGCTGCCCCCGCGGGTGAAGCGACTCGGCGACGAACTCGAAACCCGCGCCGCCGACGACGTGGCGTGCGGCACCGTCGCCCTTCCGGCCGGTGCCGCGCTCAGTGGGGCGAGCGGCGACAAGCCGCCCGACTTTACCAAGCTGTGGGAGCCGGCCGACGGGTCCGACCACCCGACCGAGTGGGCGAAGCTGGTGAAGGACGCCGACGCCCGCAAAGAGACGTCGCTCCGCACCGCCGTCGCCCGGTTCGTGATTGACAAAGTGCTGGCGGACAGTGTCAGCCGGGTGTCACTGGACACCGCCGACAAGGTGTTGCGGGCCGTCGGTGGCGTGCAACCCGTCGAAGCGCACTTCATCCGAATGCTGCACCTGCACCTGCCCGCCGACGTGAAGCTGTGGCCGTCGAGTGACCTGCTCCGCACCGCCATCACGCTCCGCCGCACCGCCGAAGAAACGGCCTGGGCCGACGGGCTGGCGTACCCGGAGCAGGCGTTCCGCTGGTCGTTCCCGCTGGTGGAAGCGGCCGACAAGCAGCGACAGACGGGCGAAGACCTCTTGTTCGACACCGACCCGAAGACGCGGGCGGAGGCGACCGAAGCGTTCGACCAAGCCGGCAAGGGCTACTCCACGGCGAAGGCAAGGGCGAAGGCAGTGGCCGACGCGCTGGCGCTGCGGGACAAGGTGTTCGCCCGGTTGCCGTACTACGCCCGGTGGGTGGCGTCCCCTCGCGGCGGGCCGAAGAACGCCGAGGAGTTGATCGGCAAGCTCGAACGCGCCGCCGCCGCCGCTCACCAGATCGACAAGCTCGTCCGCGACGTGCCGGCCAACCCGACCGACGGCGACGTGAACAATCTTTCCAAAGCCGCCACCGACGCGGCATTGTTGAACGATGTGGCGGTGGATTACGACACCGCCGCGAAGGGCATCGGTGACTCGGTGCAGGAGTCCAATTGGCACGCGCTCGACGCCGCCCAGGTGGTGCCGTTCCGCACGCTCGACCTCGGGCCGGACCTGGCGCAGAAGGCCCGCACGGTGGCGGTCGGGTTGGCCACCGCCGCCCAGCAGCCGGCCGGCACGCGGGTCGCCGACCCGAACGTGATCGCGTCGGCCGGCCTCCACCTCCGGGCCGCGGCGGCCTATTTGAATGACCCCACGCTGACCCGCGGGTCGGCGCTCGGCGAGAAGCCGGTGAAGCTGGCCGACCAACTGGCCGAAGCTCTGCACGGGCTGGCAAACAAGGCGACCACCGCGGCGACCGCCGCCGACGCCCGCGACAAGCTCCGCGACACCGCCGCCGAACTGGCCGAGGCCAACCGCCTCGCCCGCCTGTGCGACCCGGCCGCCCCGGTGTCGGGCACGCCCACCCCGCCCGAAGCTGACCGCCGCTTCTGGCGGCACTACCTGTTGCTCGCCCACGCCAAGCGAATCACGCTGGACGGCTGGTGTTCGGACAACCCGGCCGAGAAGAACCTCGACCGCTGGTACTGCACGCTCGCCGCCCGGCTGGTGTTCGACACCGCCGACGCGGAACTGCGGAAGCTCGTGCCGACCCGCGACTCGCTGCCCCCCGCCCGTCAGGAGCGAGTGACGTTCGACCTGACCGCCGAGCGGAAGCGGACGCCGACGGTGCTGGAGGTGGTGTCCGCCGCCACGCGGGTGATCGTGCCCGACGAGCGGCACCTGCGGTACACCTACGAGGCGAAGGTGGCGCAGGGCGAGCGGGTGGGGTTGCCGGTGGGCGAGTACACGCTGCCGGCGGCACTGGCGAAGGCCAACCCGACCTTCAGCGGGCGGCGGCTCGAACGCCGGCTGGCGAAGGAGCCGCCCGGCACCATCGTGCCGCAGACAGCGACGTTCGCTTTCCCGCCCAGCCCGGCCGACGCCGGTGCGGTCACGCTCGCCGCGGCGCTGCGATACCGCGGGCGGGTGTATCGGGCCGACACCGAACTGACGTTCGCCGACAAGCCGAACCTGCGGATCGAGAACGTGCCGCCGACGGGCAACGCGGTCATGGCCCTGCAAGCCGAGCCGGACGCGGTGAACGGGGCCGTCACGCTGCTGCTCGATTTGACGAACAGCATGAGTGCCCCGGTGCCCGGCACGCCGAACACCCGCCTGGAGGAGGCGTTCATCGGCATCGAAGAGTTACTGAAGCGGATGCCCGCCGGCACGCAACTGCGGATCGGCACGTTCGTCGGCGGCAAGGCCGGCGGGGGCGGGTTCGCCCTGGACGTGCGGACGCTGGTGCCCGAGTTCCGCGTGAAGGGCGGGGCGCAAGAGGTGAAGGACGTAATGAAACAGGTCCGCGAGGCCAAACTGGTCGACCCGTCGTGTACGCCGGTGGCCGGGGCCATCGCCTACGCCCTGGATGCGAAACTCGGAGTGGGCCTGTGGCCGAAGAACTACACCGGCGGGCGGACGCTCATCGTGCTCACCGACGGGGACGACAACTGGGAGGAGTTCGGCACCGGGTACGCCGATCGCAAGGGGCGGAAGGCCACCCCCGGCGACGCGGTGAAGGAGGCCATCACCGACGCCGTGATCGACCCGGACGCGGCCGACGTGACCGTTCACCTGGCCCTGTTTGCGATGAAGGCGAAGGAGTTGGAGCGGGCGGAGGAGCAGTTCAAATACCTGGTCAAGCTGCCCGAGTTGCAAGACCGCGGGCAGTTCCGGCTGGCGGCGAAGGTGATGGACGGGGCCGACTTCGCCTCGCAACTGGCTCAGGCGGTCATGCCGCGGGTGCGGTACAAGTCCGACGGGAAAGGCGGGGTGATGGTGGCGTCGCTCAAGAACGAGGCCGTTTACAACCCGACCACGCTGCTCAAGCCCGGTTCGTTCACCCTGACGGACGGGGCCAACAAGCTGCCGCTCGTGCAACTGGACGCCGGCGAGCGGGTGATCGTTCGGGCCGTGCGGAAAGATTCGCGGATCGTGCTCGTCCGCCCGCCGGTCGCCTACGAACTGGCGAAGGCCGACAACGTGCGGCACGCCACCGCCGGCAAGCTGGCCCTCACCGTGCCCGAAATGAAGTACGAACGCACCACGCCGCGGAGCCGGATTGATGCCGTCCTCACGCTCGAAGAACTCGACCCGGCACTGGCGAACGACGTGCTGAAGGCACCCAGCCGGTACTTCGCATGGTTCGACTTCGCCAATCCGGACGGCAGCCCGTTCGACCCGTCCACCGGCCCGCAGATCTTGGTGCGGAACCACCTGCAAGCGCCCGGCCTGACCACCGGCGGACGGGCCGGGCACGAACTGCTCGCCCCCGCGTGGGACGTGAAGGTGAGCCACTGGGACCCGCCGGGCAAGGACGCCGACCGCTACCGCCGCCCGCAGATCGCCGCCCACTGGCTGAACGGCCTGCCCGACCCGCTGGACGTGCAGAACGTGACACCGAGCGAGGTGCAGAAGGCCCCCGCCGACGCGCTGCCGCTGAAGGCGTTCAAGTTCGGCGGCGGGCAGGTGGCGGTGCTCGACACGGCCGTGGTCGAACGCGACGGGAAGATGTACCTGACGGTGTGGATGGACTACCAGAAGCCGGGCGAACGGAAGCCGGGCGAACAGAAGCCGGGCGAGCTGGTGATGCTGCGGGCGGCCGGCGACTGGAAGAGCGGCCGCGTGGCCGAGTCGCACACGTACTACGACCAGCACCGCCGCTACACGGCCGAGTTCGGCCCGTTCACCGCCGCCGACCTCGTCACCCCGCTGCGGCTGGAATTGTACTCGGTGGCCGACCTCCGCAAGCACGCCGCCGACAAGCAGCGGTCGGTGCTGCTGAAGGGCGACGCCGACTGTACCGACCGCGCCACCCTCCCGCGGCGGCTGTTCCTGACGGCACAAGAATAG
>JANNQE010000170.1:0-1659 GCA_031441625.1 Planctomycetia bacterium | reverse complement strand
TATTCGGATGATCCTCCTCGCGACACTCGCTGCTTTCTTTGAACAAGTGGACTCATTCATGCGATACGTGGCACGGCTGCATACCTCCGACGCCTTCCGCCGATTCATGGCGGTAGTGGCGGTCGCGGCGGTCGCGGCCGGTGCGGGTGCCGACGACCGTGCGGACTCCTTCAGGCGCGTCGTGGCCCCGTTTTTCGAACAGCACTGTACCGAGTGCCACGGCCCCACGCGTGCAAGGAGCGGCGTGGCGATTCACACCCTTCAAGACGACGTGTCGGCCGGTGGCGGCCCCAAGCAGTGGGACAAGGTGCTGGAAATGATCGAGCGCGGGGTGATGCCCCCGGAGTCGAACGACCGACCCAAAGCGAACGAGCGCGAGGCCGTTACCGAGTGGATCCGGGAGGCCCTGCGTGCTGAGCTGCGGCAAGAGCTGGGGCGGGCAGTAGGCCCGAACGCCGCAGAGCGCTCCCACACGCGGCGGATGACGAACGTCGAATACCAGAACACGATGCGAGACCTTCTCGGGTTCGAGCTGAATCTGGCGGACGACCTGCCGAAGGACCCGTTCAAGCCGTACACCTTTACGAACACCCCCGAGTTCTTGCGGCTGGGGCCGGAACAGCTCGACGCCTACCGGGCGGCGGCCCGGCGGGCACTGGCCAGCGCCGTTGTGGATCCCGAAAAGCCGAAGCCACTCAAGACTCGTCGTGAGTGGAAGCCGGCCCCGGTCCCCAGCACCGACGACCGGCTTGACCCGAACCAGGTCGGCGTGTGGGGGGCCGGGCGTAACACTGCCGCCTCGGGCGTGACAATAGTCGATGTCCCCAAGACGGGAGAGTTCCGGATCCGCTTTCACGCTTCCGCCATCTTCCCCCCGGGCGTCACCGAAATGCCGCTGCGGCTGGTGATGGGTGAAGCCTTGAACGTGAACAGTTCCACCCGCCAGATCGAGCCCGTCGGGACGGTGCGGCTGAAGGCGGGTGAGAAGCCCATGGTCTACGAGCTACGCGGACGGCTCGAGAACTTCCCCTTCGAGACGAACCGCAACCAGAAGGGCAAGCCGCTCCCCGACGCGCCGACGATCACGCCGCAGAACCTGTACGACGACGGCACCCTGAACGACGAGAACGGGTTCCGCAAACCGCGGATGCGCGAGTTCCCCATCGCGGTCATCGACTGGATGGAGTTCGAGGCACCGCTGACCGAGGTGTGGCCGCCCGAGCATCACACACGCATCCTGTTCGCTTCGCCGCTCCGCGAGTCGGACCCCGAGAAGTACATCCACGAGGTGCTGCGGCGGTTCATGTCGCGGGCCTTCCGCCGCCCGGTCACCGACGACGAGGTGGCCCGGTTCGCCAAGATCTACGCCACGCTGAAGCCCGAACTAAAAACGATCGAGGCCACACTGCGGGAGACGCTCGCGCTAGTGCTGGCCTCGCCGCAATTCCTGATGCACAACGGCTCGCCCGCGAACCCCGATCAGAAGCGGTACGCCTTGGCCAGCCGGCTGTCGTACTTCCTGTGGGCCAGTATGCCCGACGACGAACTGCTGGAACTGGCCGCGAAGGGCGACCTCGACAAGCCCGCGGTCATCGAGAAGCAGGTTCTGCGTCTGCTGGCCGACCCGCGTTCCCGAGACTTCGTCCGCGAGTTCAGCCA
>JANNQE010000169.1:0-6045 GCA_031441625.1 Planctomycetia bacterium | reverse complement strand
GGGCGGGACGCCCGCGCTCCCGGCCCGGAGGTGCTCATGGCCGACGCCGTCATCGACGTGGTGGGACCGGACGAACTGCCGGCCGTCGTCGAGTTGTACAACCAGATCTTCCGCCCGACTCGCCCCATCGAGTCGTTCCGCCGCCGCTACCTGGGCCGGCACAACGTCCTCCAGATGATGGCCCGGGTGAACGACAAGCCGGCCGGCTTCTTCCTCGGCTTCGAGTTGAAGCCCGACACCTTCTTCGCCTGGTTCTACGGCGTGATGCCCGACTTCCGGCGGGCGGGCATCGGCTCGCAACTGATGGAGGCCGCCCAGAGTTGGGCCGCCCAGCACGAGTACGAGTTCATTCGGTTGGAGTGCCACAACCAGCACCGCCCGATGCTCCACCTGGCGATTGATCTGGGGTACGACATCGTCGGCATCCGCTGGGACACCGACCGCGGGGCCAACCTGGTGGTGTGTGAAAAGAGCCTGACGGCCTTGTAGTTGGAACCGGGAACGCAGTGCCCGGGTGAGCGAGAGAACCCACCCGGTCACGACGTTCCCGGTTCCACCGGAACAAATCCCATGCTCCCGCACGCCGCACTCGCCCTGGCCTTCCTCTTCACGAAGCCGGCCCCGCCCCCGCCGTCGAAAGACCAACCCGTCGCCCGCTACGCCATCCCGCTCGCCATCCCCGCCGGCCCGAAGGCGAAGATCGTGCTTCGTGGTGCGAAGCTCGACACCGCCACCGAGGTGAAGGCCGACGCGGGCACGTTGAAGATCACCCGCAAGGGCAAAGTGACGCCCCCCAACAACTACCCGGCGGAAAAGATCGGCGACTCGGAAGTGGAAGTCGAACTCGACCTGCCGGCCGATTTCAAAGGCGAGGCGGTGAAGTTCACCGTGGTCACGCCCGGCGGCACGAGCGAGCCGCTAGTCGTTCCGCTCGGCAAAGGTGCCACCGCCGAGAAGGAGCCGAACGACGGGTTCGACAAAGCTCAAGAGCTTTCGCTGCCGGCGACAGTCGACGCCACCGTCGGCCGCGAGCGTGACACCGACGTGTTCAAATTCGTCGGCAAGAAGGGACAGAAGTTGACCGTGGCGGCAGGCTCGCACGGCTCCCCGGCCGACCTGCTACTGAGCGTGTACGACACCAACCGCCAACTGCTGCTGACCGTCGACGACGTGGGCGGGAAGACCGACCCGTCGGCCACGGTCACGCTCCCCGCCGACGGCGTTTATTTCATTTCCGTGCTCGAGGCGCACGACCTCGGCGGCACCGGGTTCGGGTATCGGCTGACGGTCAAGTGACATCCTGGCGAACCCGGCCCGCAAGGGCCGCGGGTGCGAACCGCCGACCACACACCCGCGGCCCTTGCGGGCCGGGTTCGCCTTCTAGCACCGACCCCCTACCGCACTTCGCCACCGCGTGGCATAATGACACCGCCATGACCATCACCAAAGAAACCCTCCGCGCGTTCCTGTCCGACTCGCTGCCCGACGCCGAGGCGACGGAGGTGGAGAAGCGGATCCGCGACGACGCGGCCGTGCGGAAGCTGTACGCCCAGGTGCAGGAGGAGGACGACCGCGGCGAGCACAGCGTGGGGGCCATCTGGCGGCGGGCGCACGTGTCGTGCCCCACCCGCGACCAACTCGGCGGGTATCTGATCCAGGGGCTGGACGACGACGTGATCGACTACATCACGTTCCACCTGACGACCGTGGGGTGTGCGTACTGCGGGGCCAACCTCGACGACCTGAAGGCGCGGCAGGCGGAAGCGGCCGGCGACGGGGCCAAGAAGCGGCGGAAGAAGATCGTCCACTCGACCGGCGGCAAGCTGAAAGACGTGAGCGGGGGTTGATTTGTGTCATGTCACGCACTTGACTCGGAAATAGCTTCGCGGCTATGATGTCCCGGATGTGGGAAGTCGTCACCACCGAACAGTTCCGCGACTGGTTGGCAGGACTGCCACGTCCTGTGGCGGTCGCGGTCGCCGCCCGAATGACACTTCTGCAGCAGGAAGGTCCAAGGCTGAAGCGACCCCACGCGGACACCTTGAAGGGCTCAAAACATACGAACATGAAGGAGTTGCGCGTGGATGAAGCGGGTCAAGCCATCCGTATCGCGTTCGCCTTCGACCCCACAAGGAAGGCCGTGCTACTCGTCGGCGGCAGTAAACAGGGACGGAATTCCAAACTGTTCTACGACCAACTCGTCCGCCGCGCGGACGCCCTGTACGACGAGTATTTGGTGGCGTTGAAAAACCCCGGAGGGAAGACGTGAAGACCATTCCACTCGAACAGCTCTTGGCGGAGCAGTTCACCGCCGAAGAACGGGCGCAGATTCGAGCGACGGCGGATCGTCTGTTCCGCGAGATGCTGCTCGCGGAGGTGCGAGAGTTGACCGGCAAGACGCAGTCCGAGGTGGCGAAACGGTTGGGCATTCGGCAGCCGAGTTTGTCGAAAATCGAGCGGCAGTCGGACATGAAGTTGTCCACCTTGTCGGGCCTCGCGGAGGCCTACGGTGGCAAACTGCGCGTCGTCATCGACTTCCCCGACCGCGACTCCGTTCCGATCGTGTTGACCAAACCGATGAAGCGGAAGGCGGTCCAGGGGACCGTCGGCACTCCGAAACGGCGGGCGAAGAAACCTGCCGGCACCCGCTAGAGTGCGGGTGCCGCCTACCGGGCGGCACAGCCCGATCACACACTACCAACCCAATTTCAGCGTCTCTTTCTCCCCCTCCAGCTTCCGCAGGTCGGCCGCCCGGACGCCGAGGAACCCGACGCGTATGCCGTTCCGTCGGAGCGTCCGTGTGGCCCGGGCGTTGACGATGAGCAGGCTGATCAGCCCCAGCCCGCACACGAAGTGCATTACCAGCAGGAGCGCCACGGACGGCGGTTCGAACAGCTTGACGGCGAGCAGGATCAGGAACACGGTCAGGGTGATCACCAGCGCGAGTGCGCCTGCCGCGACGGCGATCGCCAGCACCGCGACGGCCGCTCCCCCCTCGGCCGGTGGTCCGAGCAGGACCCCCCGCCACGACGAAAGCGACCACCACGCAGACGTACCCCAGGAAGGTGAGCAGCAACCTCCTCTGAAGTCGGGCGATCGCCAGCAGGTCCTCCGCCGGCGTGCGGGATTCCGTGTGGTACCCGCCCGACTCTCGCGGCGGGCGGGTCGGCCGAGACGGAGGGAGGAGTTCGTCGAGTGGCTTCTCGAAGAGGGGGCGGTCGTCGTCTGTCACGAGTCACCTGGGGCGACGGGGCGGTGTGGCCACGATTGAACCGACGGCACACATCCGGGTCAACAACCGAGCCATCAACTTCGGCCTCACACTTTGAATTCCAGCGAGTCGTGGCTCACGTCGTAATCGACCGTCACCGTACTGCCGTCGGCGATCTCGCCTTTCAGCAGTCGCTTCGCCAGCCCCGTTTCCACTTCTTTTTGCAACACTCGCTTGAGCGGTCGCGCCCCGTAGTTCGGGTCGTACCCGGTCTGCACGACGTGCTTCTTCGCCGCGTCGGTGAGCACCAGACTGACGTTCCGCTCGGCCAGCCGCGCCCGAACGCGGTCGAGTTGGATGTCCACGATCTTCATCAGGTCGGCTTCCTTCAGCGCGTGGAACACGATGGTCTCGTCCACGCGGTTAAGGAATTCTGGGCGGAAGTGCTTGCGGAGTTCGTTCAGCACGGCGTCCTTCATGCGGTCGTACACCTCGCCGATGTGCGTGCCCTTGTACCGCAGAATCTCCTGGCTGCCGACGTTCGAGGTCATGACCACCAGCGCGTTCTTGAAGTCCACCACGCGGCCCTGGCTGTCGGTCAGCCGGCCGTCGTCGAGCACTTGCAGCAGCACGTTGAACACGTCGGGGTGGGCTTTCTCGATCTCGTCGAACAGGATAACACAGTACGGCCGGCGGCGGACGGCTTCGGTCAGTTGTCCGCCTTCGTCGTAGCCCACGTATCCCGGCGGGGCGCCGACCAACCGGCTGACGGTGTGCTTCTCCTGGTACTCGCTCATGTCGAGACGCACCATCGCCTTCTCGTCGTCGAACAGGAACTCGGCGAGCGCACGGGCCAGTTCGGTTTTCCCCACCCCCGTCGGGCCGAGGAAGATGAAACTGCCGATGGGCCGGTTCGGGTCGTTCATGCCACTCCGGGCGCGGACGACGGCTTCGGCCACGGCAGCGACGGCCTCATTCTGACCGATCACCCGCTTGTGCAGTTCGTCTTCCAGGTGAAGGAGCTTGTCCTTCTCGCCGCTCAGCAGCTTCGTCACCGGCACGCCGGTCCAGCGGGACACCACCGCGGCGATGTCCTCCTCCCCCACCTCTTCTTTGGTCAACCGCGAGCCGGACCCCGCCGATTGCGCCGCTTCCAGCCCGGCGAGCTGCTTCTGAAGCTCCGGCAGCTTGCCGTATTTCAGTTCGGCGGCGCGGTTCAGGTCGTAGTTCCGCTCGGCGAGTTCCGTCTGTTGCTTCACGTCCTCGATCTGCTCCCGCACCTGCCGCACCGCCTGTACGTCGGCCTTCTCCGCCTGCCAGCGGGCTTTCAGGGCGTCCGCTTCCGCCTTCTGGTCGGCGAGTTCCTTTTCCAGCTTGCCGAGCCGGTCGCGGCTGACCGAATCCGTCTCCTTCTTCAGCGCCTCGCGCTCGATCTCCAGTTGCATCACCCGCCGGGAGCGCTCGTCCAACTCCGTCGGCATGCTGTCGATTTCCGTCCGCAGTTTCGCTGCCGCTTCGTCCATCAGGTCGATGGCCTTGTCGGGGAGAAAGCGATCCGAGATGTAGCGGTTGCTCAGCACGGCCGCGGCCACCAGCGCCGCGTCCTTGATACGAACGCCGTGGTGGACCTCGTACTTCTCCTTCAACCCGCGGAGGATGCTAATGGTGTCGGGCACGCTCGGCTGGTCGATCTGTACCGGCTGGAAGCGCCGCTCGAACGCCGCGTCCTTCTCGATGTGCTTACGGTATTCGTCGAGGGTGGTCGCGCCGATGCAGTGTAGCTCGCCGCGGGCGAGCATCGGCTTGAGCAGGTTGCCGGCGTCCATCGCCCCGTCCGCCTTGCCCGCCCCGACGACCGTGTGCAACTCGTCGATGAACAGGACGATGTCGCCGTCGGAACTCGTCACCTCCTTCAGCACCGCCTTCAGCCGCTCCTCGAACTCCCCGCGGTACTTCGCCCCGGCGATGAGCGCGCCCATGTCGAGTGCCACGATCTTCTTGTCTTTCAGTCCTTCGGGCACGTCGCCCCGGACGATCCGTTGCGCCAGCCCTTCCACCACTGCCGTCTTGCCCACGCCGGGTTCACCGATGAGCACCGGGTTGTTCTTGGTGCGGCGGCTCAGGATTTGAATCACCCGGCGGATTTCCTCGTCGCGGCCGATGACCGGGTCGAGCTTGCCCCGCTTGGCGAAGTCGGTCAGGTCCCGGCCGTATTTCTCGAGCGCCTGATACGTCTCTTCCGGGTTCTGCGAGGTCACACGCTGGCTGCCGCGAACCTCTTGGAGGGCACGCAGCAGGCGATCCCGGCCGACGCCGAACTCCTTCAAGATGGTGCCGGCCGCACCCTTGTCGTCGGTCATCGCCAGCAGCAAATGTTCGACCGAGACGTACTCGTCCTTCAGCTTCTTCGCGTCATCCTCGGCCGCGGCCATCACCTTGCTGAACCGGGCGGTGATTCCCTGGTTGGTGACGTTGGCCACCTTCGGGAATTTCTCCACCTCGCGTTGAACGCGGATCGTGAGCGCATCGACACTCACCCCCGCTTTGTTCAACACGGCAGCGGTCAGACCCTTCTCCTGGTCGAGCAGGGAGATCAACAGGTGCTCGGCGTCAATCGACTGGTGATCCATCCGAGCGGCGATTTTCTGCGCGCCGCCGACGGCCTCGCGGGCCTTCTCGGTCAATCGTTCGGGGTTCATGGCGAGTCCTCGGGGATGTGCGAGGGCCAAGCAACCGCCGTGCCGCTCACAGAAGTGACTGAAATGCGTGGGAAGTGTACGTCGAGGGAGACTGACAGAGTGGCAGGCGTAGGGTGGGTCCAGCGACGGCTTCCG
>JANNQE010000168.1:0-1542 GCA_031441625.1 Planctomycetia bacterium | reverse complement strand
CGCCCCGGTGCGGTCGCGGAACTCCGCCAGGTCGCGGACCACCCGCGGCACCGAGACCGTTTCGGCCGTCGAGAGGGCATCCACCAAGGCACTGGCCCGCGTCTCCCGCAGGTCCGCCTGTCGCTTCGCCTCGGCGACGAGGTTGTCCTCCGCCCGCTGCTTTTCGGCAACCAGGTTGTCTTCGGCCCGCAGCTTCTCGTTCGCCAGGCGGTCGGCTTCCTGTTGCTTCTCCGCCCGGTCCTGCTGCACCACGACCGCGGCGATGCCGCCCCCGATGGCCACCAGCACCACGAACCCGGCCAACGTTAACTGCACCCGCCGACGCTTCCGCTGCTCGGCGGCCTGCACCTCCACCTTCTGCCGTTCACCCTCGACTCGTACCGTTTCCAACTCCGCCTGCCGCGCCCGCTCGTCGGCGGCGGTTCGTAGCGCCGCCACCGCCTTCGCCACCTCGCCCGCATCCGCCGGACGGTCCCCCGGCTTCTTGCTCAGGCACCGCTTGCACAGTGACACCAACTCCGGCTCCGCCCCGCTGGCGTCCAGTCGGGCGAGGCACTCCTCCACGTTCCCCTGCGCCGCCTGCAACCGCGTCGTCTCGACCGACTTCCCTACGAACGGCGGCTTGCCGGTCAGTATCACGGCCAGGATCGCACCCAGACCGAACACGTCGCTCCGCGCATCGACCTTGTTGATCGCCCCGACCGCCTGCTCCGGCGGCATGAACGCCGGCGTGCCCAGCACCGACCCGGCCTGCGTGAACGCGCTCTCCGACTGCCGGATCGACTGCACCGCCGTCGGGGCGACCGTCTCGTCCGGGTCGGTGATCTCAGCATCACGCGAGCCGAGAACCTTGGCCAGCCCCCAGTCCATCACCTGCACCTCGCCGTAGCTGCCGACCATCACGTTCGCCGGCTTCAGGTCGCGGTGGATGACGTTGTGGGCGTGCGCATACGCCACCGCCTGGCAGATCTGCTCGAACACCGCCACGAACCGCCCGCGGTCGACGGACGGATCGATGCGGGCCTTGAGCAGGTCGTCGAGCGTCTGCCCCTTGATCAGCTTCATCGCCAGGAACGGCCGACCGTCGGGGAGGGTGCCGAGGTCGAACACGGCCGGGATGTTGGGGTGCTGGAGCTGGCCGGTGATGCGGGCCTCGTCGGCGAACCGGCGGGCCGTCCCGGAGGTCGGGGCGAACTTGTCCAGCAGTACCTTCACCGCCACCTCGCGGGCGAACGCGGTGTCGGTGGCGCGGTAGACCGCGCCCATCCCGCCACGGGCGATCTCCGCGCCGAGTTCGTAGCGTTGCGCGGCCACGGGCGGCGGTCCGCTGGCAATGGTGCTCTCGCCGGGGCCGCCGGTGGTCGCGGCCGGGTCGGCGAGCGAGCCGGTGACCACGGGGTCGGCCGCCGAGAGGGTGGCCGGGTCGGGCTTGGCGGAGCGGGTGGCATTGGGGTCGGGCACGGTCGGCTCCCCGCGGGTGACGTGCTGCCGATGATACCCACCGGCCGGACGGCGGGCCACGATCTCGAACCGGAGACGAAC
>JANNQE010000167.1:0-2875 GCA_031441625.1 Planctomycetia bacterium | reverse complement strand
CCCAGGCCGGCCTTCGCCGCCCCATCAGAGAACGTGCCGTCCGCGTTGTTCCGGTAGAGTCGGCTCGGCTGGGCCTCGCCGCAAACGAACCGGTGGTGGTGTCCGTCGTTGTCGTAGTCGGCCCACTGGGCGGTGTCCGTGTTCATCGCGTGCGACAGGCCGGCCTTTTCGGTCACGTCGGTGAACGTGCCGTCCCCGTTGTTCCGCAGCAGGCTGGGTCGCATCGGCGACTTCAGCCACGCCCCACGCATGACGAACAGGTCGAGCCGGCCGTCGTTGTCGAAGTCGCCCTGCACGCAGCCCAGCCCGCCGAGCTGCTCCCCCAGCCCGGCCTCCTTCGCCCGCTCCTCGAACGTGCCGTCCCCCGTGTTCCGGTAGAAGGCTAGCGGCTGGGCGGGGTCCATGCTAGTGAACACCAGGTCGAGTCGGCCGGCGTTGTGGAAGTCGTCCAGGATGGCCCCGCCGGCCATGTTCAGGCGGGCGAGGCCGACCTGAGACCCGACCTCGCGCAACCGGCCGATCGCGTGGTCGGAGTGGTTGTACTTCTCCAAGCCAATCCGGAACCGCGGGTCCACCTGGTCCGGGTACTCACCCAGGGTCATGTGGGCGATGTTCAGCAGCCAGCGGACCGGCAGGTCGTCGGGGAACCGCTCCAGGTATTCGGTGAAGTGCCTGACGGCCTGCCGGGAGCCGGACTGGTTGGTGTGCCGGGCGGCCGGGACGAGCGGGAGGATGCACGAACTCTCCCCGCGGCACATGATGCAGTTCTCCGTCTCCCCGCGGCGGAGGGCGGTCAACCCCTGGAGGTAGATGATGGTGTACCGCCACTCGCCGTCCAGGTCGGGGTTTTTCCCGGCGATCGTCCGCGCCTCTTCCATCGCCGCGGAGGCCTTCTCCACTTCGCCCTCGTAGTTGAGCAGGCTGGCCCGCTCCACCAGCGACGGCACTCGCCGCTCCGCAGGCATGTTTTGGTTCGCCAGTTCGGCGTCGAGCGGGCCGAGCAGGGTGGCGGTGACCCCCCGCCAGGAGTCCGCGATCCGCCCCAGCGAGGCGTTGGACGGCCACGGCGGCACCTCCGACGTGACCAGGTTGTACCCGGTCGGGTCGAGCGGCTTGCGGGGTTGATAGGTCGGTGTTGGCGGGGTGGGGGACACGCCCGGCCCCCGCGAGGGTTGCAAGAGGGCGAGCAAACCCACCCCCGAGAGCGCGGCGACGAATGCGATGACGATCCAGCGGGTCTGAAGGAGTGACGTGGCGGGCATTGGGGCGTCCTCGGCGCTGGTGTGGCGGGCGCGATTGTACCACAAGACGGGGTCAGCGACCGGCGATCGGGAGCGGGGCCGGCTGTTCCTTCCCTTCGGTGAGCCGCCACCAGCGGCGAGTCGCCACATCTCGGAAGCTCTGTTCGTACCCGGACGGCCACCGCACCGTGACGCGTTCAACCCGGTCGGCCGTGCCCAACCCGATCAGTTGCCGCCGCTCGCTGGCCGACAGGTAGCTGCCGCCGCCGTTCACGAACCGCACCTGCACGCCGGCGGTGGTCTGGACTTCCACCCGCGAGCCGACGGCGTTTCGGTTGCTCTTGCCCACCCCGATGAGTTCCAGCCCGAGCCACCCGTTGGGCGTCTCGGTACGGTTGTGCAGCAAGGCCGGCGGTCCGCCGACGTGGCTGAACGCCAGGTCGGGCTTGCCGTCGTTGTCGAAGTCGGCCCACGCCAGCCCTCGGCCCACCCGCGGCTCGCGGAAGTACGCCCCGGCTCGGTCCGAGGCATCGCGGAACGAGCCGGGGGCGGTGCCGGTGAACAGTTGGGCCGGCTGGGCATAGGGGGCGCGATACACACTGGCGGCGTCGCGGTGCAAGTGCCCGTTGGCGACGGCGAGGTCGGGTCGGCCGTCCAGGTTGGCGTCCAGCATGACCGCCCCGAACCCGAGCCGGTCACGCCGGCCGGCCAGCCCGGTTTCAGTGGCCGCCTCGAAGAACTTCATCTGCCCGCGGTTGCGGAACAGGACGTTCGGCTGGTTGTGAAAGTTGGTGCCGAAGAGTGATGGTCGTCCGGAGCCATCCGCGTCGAACGCCTCCACCCCCATGCCCGACACCGGTTGGCCGTCCGCCCCGTACCCGACGCCGGTGGGCACCCCCTTCTCGACGAACCGCCCGCCTCCCTGGTTGTGGAACAGGTACTGGGCTTTCAGGTCGTTGGCGACGAAGAGATCGATCCGCCCGTCGCCATCCAGGTCGGTGGCCACGACCCCCAGGCCCGGTGCCGGTGGTGCGGCCGCGACTCCGGAAGCGGCAGTCGCGTCGGTGAACGTGCGGTCACCGTTGTTGCGGAACAGCCGGTGCCGCACGTGCGGGAAACTGGTCGGCGGGCAGATGTACGGCTTGCCGTCCCGCTCGCACACCGGGTAGCGGTCGATGTCCACCTCCACGTAGTTGCACACGTAGAGGTCGAGCAGCCCGTCCCCGTCGTAGTCGGCCCACGCGCAGCTCGTGCCCCAGTGCGGGTTGGCCAGCTTCGCCGCCGCCGTCACGTCGGTGAACGTGCCGTCTCCGTTATTCCGATACAGCGCCAGCCCGCCCATAAAGGTGACGACAAGGTCGTCGTACCCGTCATTGTCGAAGTCGCCGACGGCACACCCCTGGCCGAACCCTGTGCGGGTCAGCCCGGCCTTCTCGGTCACGTCGGAGAAGGTGCCGTCGCGGTTGTTGCGGTACAGGCGGTTGCTCCGGGCCGACCCGCCGGACGGCCGCACCGGGGCGTCCTGGATGCAGAACAGGTCGGGCCAGCCGTCGGCGTCGTAGTCGATCCACCCCAGATGGAAACGGCCGCTCACTGGGGAGCAAGCGGCACAGCACTTGGCTGGGGCTGTTTGT
>JANNQE010000166.1:0-1958 GCA_031441625.1 Planctomycetia bacterium | reverse complement strand
GCCGGTGACGATGCTCGAGCGCCCGGCGGTCCCGTTGCTCAATCAACTCGTGACCGACCCGGTGGGCCAGCCGTCGCACCTGCGATTCGCTCAACTCGATGTCGGCCATCCGCACGGCGGCGGTGGCATCGGCGAAGGACGGGAAGCGGGCGGCGGCGGTGACGACGCGTTCGAGGACGGACGAACTGACGGCGTGCTCATCCAGGCCGAAGGGCACCCGGAGGGGGGAAAAAGTCCCGGCGGCAGGCGGGACAGTGGGCGACGGGTTCGGTCTGCGGCACCTCGGCCCCGCGGGCGGTGAGGGTGCGGGTGATTGGATCGGTGGGGCACACCCGCCCGCAGTCCGGGCACGGCTGATCGGGCGGCCGTTTGGCCGCCTGCTGTTCGAGGAGGAGTTGGAGGGTGCCCTCGGTCAGCCCGTGGGCGATCGGCTCGAACGTGCGGAAGTCCACGTCGAGGCCGGGGCCGTCGTCGCCGAACGCCCGGCGGGAGACGATCTTGGCCCACGGCTTGGCCAGGTCGTGGAGCTGTCGCAGTTCGTCGGACGTGAATGGGTGCGTCGCCATCCTGAGACTCCATCCGAGGTTGCGACACGGGCGACGAGAGGTTTTCCTATCCCGCCTCCACGCACCCGCAAGGCCCACCGCAAACCGTGAACTGACTTCGCACACCCCGGATCCGGCTGACCGATTCGCACTCCCGCCGTCGGTCAGTGAACCGCGACCCCGACTGTAACCGGCCCCGAGAGCGTCATTTCACCGGACGGCTACCCTCCACCAGCGACTCCACCCGGCTGATCGTCGTCGGCAGACCCGCCCGCCGATGCCGCGGGTAGGCTATCCGCGATTGGTTGTTCCGCAGGTAGTGGGGAGATCGACTGGGGCGCTTGCAGTGGCTTCGACCGCGCGTCGTCACTTCCGCCGCATTCGACTGTATTCCCTCATGCGCGGGGTGACCGAGAGGGCGTGAGCACCACCGACCCCGCCCCGCGGACCTTGAATCGACCGACGCGCGCCCGCTACGGCCAGCGCATCCGCGACCCGATCAGCACCACCCACGTCGCAAGCGGCCGGCCGACGAACACGAGCCGCACGATCCAGAAGCCTGCCACGGTCAGCTTGTCGGTCGACAACAGGCTCCCGAACACAAGCAAGACGCCGGCCGCGAACACGGCGAGGAAACCGTAAGCGTGAACCAACTCGGGCCACGTCGAACGATAGGGCGATGAGGCCGAGCGGGAGGAAATCGTCGAACCCGACCGCCTTCTGGTGCTCCCGTCGGAGGTCCAGGACCAGGTTCCCCGCCGCGGTGCCGAGCGATCTTCCGGTCGCGGGCCCGACCGTCACGCCCCAGGCGGCGTCCACCGCCATTCACTTCCCCCCGCCCGCTCCGAGGTCGTGCAGGCCGAGATGTCCCCATCCTAGATGTCCGTTTCTGAAGTCCCTGAGCAGTCATGGATTCGGTCGTCGTTTGTAGGGGCGCGGCGGGTCGAGGATGCGGTCGAACCGTTGCGGGCGGGTACCGAACCACGCTCGCCCGTGTCGCTGCTGCCGGCGGGTCTGGCTGAAGGGCGTGGCTCGCACCAACGGCTGCCCGGTGTAGGTCCACCGGTACGGGTGCTTCTCGCGGGCGTTGTACGCCTCCAGGTACGCCGTCAACCGCCGCTCGAAGTCCGTTGCCGAGGCGAAGTCGCCGCGCTTGAGGAACCGCCGCGAAAGGACGCTGAACCACAGCTCCACCTGGTTCAGCCAGGACCCGTGTGTCGGCGTGAACACGAACCGGTACCGGTGGTCCGGATCGGTCAGGAACGCCTTCCGCTCGGGTCCGGTCCGCAACCGCCGCGGCTCGAACGCTACGCCGCTGAGCCGGGCCAACACCTCACACGCCTCCAGGCTCCAGTGGGTGTTCAGGTGGTCCACCACCCAGGTGATCCGCGACCACTCCCGGAACCGGTCGGC
>JANNQE010000165.1:0-4154 GCA_031441625.1 Planctomycetia bacterium | reverse complement strand
CGCCCCCCGCTCAGGAAAATTTCAGCGGAGCAACTGCGGCTTTACTTCTTCGTGTCGTGGAACTGCATCAGCCCCAGGCCTTCCGGCCGCGGGGCGGCGTCGGCCGGACCGCTCCAGGTGCGGCAGCCGACGCCCGGCACCACCCGCGTCACGTTCATGCCCCACGTCGTGCCCGGCTTGAACGCCCCGCCGGTCAGTTCGGCTCGCGGGATGGCGATCTCGGCCGTCCACCCGGTGTCGGTCGGTTCCGCCGCCACGAACCACTTCGGGTTCCACGTCGCGTCGCCGGTGCAGTCGTCGGCCACGCACCCCCGCTGATCCACTTGCAGGCGGTAGTACGTCTGGTAGTCGCGGTCCAGGTCGAGCACGATGTCCACGCGGTCCTTGCCCCGCAGGTCGTCGTCCCGCCGCCGCTTCTCCGCCTTCGGCTGCCCCTTGCCCGCCGGGTGCGTGCATTCCACCGCGAAGTACAGGTAGTCGTCGTCGCACGTGAAGTACGCCTTCGTGCCGTACTCCTTCATCCCGTCCCCGCTCACGTTTTCCAGGCCGAGCGGCTTGATGCCCTTCCAGCACTCGTCGTCGAGTTTGCCGTCCAGGTGCGGGCGGGCGGTCGCCTTCGGACAGAGGGCGAACGGCTTCGGCTGCGCCACCGCCTCGCGGTTGTTCAGCCACAGTTCGGCCGCCAGGCAGTCCCGCCACAGGTCTTCGCCCGGCTTCAGGTCTTTCGCGCCGGCGGCGGTCTTGAAGTACGCGGCCACCTGCTCGGCGGTGTCGCCGGTGCGGCCGAGCGACCGCTTGGCGCTGAGCGTCGAGAGCATCACCGCCGGGTCACGGGCCGAGCTGGTGCCGAACGCCTTCAGCTTCGCCTCCAGGTCCAGACACCCCTTCGCCCACACCTGCGCCGTCTCGCCGTCGGTGAACTTGATCGGCTGCGGCCCGCCGGCCTGAATCACCACCTCGTTCGTGGTGCCCGACGTGTCCGCTCGCCGCCGCGCTTCGCCGCTGGCGTAGTGCCGCACCAGCCACCGCACGGCCTCGTTCGCTTCGGCGAAGGAGCCGTACCGCCGGGCGGCGATCAGGTACATCTCGCGGGCGGCGGTCCACTTCCCTTGCTCCGCCAGTTGCCGGCCGAGGCCCACCGCCGTGCGGCACGCGAAGTCGTCGGGCATCTTTTGCAGCGCGCGGCTCACTTGCCCGACGGCCATTTCCAGCTTGATGGAAGTGTCGGCCCCGAGCAGCACCGCTTCGAGCGTCCGCCGCTGATCGGACGCCGACTGAGCGCGCTTGAACGCCTCCTCGAAGTTGCTGCCGAACTGCGGCAGCGTCCGCCGGGCCGTGCCCCCTTCGGCGAACGCGAACCCGGTCGTCAGGTCCGTGTGCTTTTCGCAACCGGGCACGCGGTGCGAGGCCAGCACGAACCCGCGGGCGGCCGGCGGGCTGAGCTTGTCGCCGAGCACGCCGAAGGCGGTTTCGGTGTACCCCTGCGGGGTGTCCACCAGGGTGCGGGCGAACGTGGTCTGATCCATCGTGACGTGCGCATCAGCCGGCGCGCACATGGCGTACAGCTTCTTCGGCGCGAACGGTTTCAGCCCGAGCGTCTCGATTTGTTCCGGGTACGCCTTCGGGTCTTCGGCCAGCTTGAACGCCTTCTGTGCGGCCCTCAGCACCAGTTGTTCGGCCGGGCCGGTGGACGTGCTCACGAAGTCCGACACCACCACTTCGGGTTGCCACATGCGGAAAGCGAGCACCATCTGCCGCACCAGCTTCTCCTCGGCGTCCTTACCCCAGTGGGCGAGCAGTTCGTCCGGCTTGGCGTCGGCCAGCAGGCTCGGCACGTTGAACCGCCGGCCGCACTCGCTGCCCACCCCGCCGGCCATCCGAACGGCCGCACTCAAGCGGTACTCGTCGGAGTCGCAAAACGTGGTCGCGGCGGTGAAGTACCCGTCACGCCCGCCGAGCGCGGCCATCACATCGAGCGGCACGTTCTTGGCGAAGGCGTGGGCGAACAGCACTGCCGACCGCTGACCGCCTGCCCGTTGCAGCGTCCACGTCTTGCCGCCGTCTGCCGACTTCAGGATCGCCCCGAGTTCGCCGACCGCGTACACGTCGCTCTCGTTCGCCGCGGCGAGGGCGTGAATCGGCAGGTTCCAGCCGGTTTTGAACGTCTCCCACGACTTGCCGCCGTCAGTTGATCGCGTCACCACCGACCCCGGCGAGCCAGCGGTCCAGTACGTTTTGCCGTGTCGCGTCACCGTGCCGAGGGTCAGGTTCCGCAGTTCGTTCCCAGCTCCGTCCCAGTTCGGCCAGGTCATCGCCGCTGTCTTGCTGAGCGCGAGTTCCGTGCGACCGTAATCGCCGACATACACCTGTTCCGGGAAGTCGCCACACACCGCTCGCACCCATTGCCCGTCGAAAAAGTCGAGCACCTTCAACTTACCGTGCTCATAGGTGTGGACCTTCCCGCCGGCGTCCACCAACATGCCCGTACTCAAGTTGGTGAACTGCCCGCACGTCCAACTGGTCGCCCGCGAACCGGGGATGGCCAGCCACGTCTTGCCGCCGTCGGCGGTGGCGAACAGCCCGCTCGGGGCGGCGAACGTGCCGTCGCCGGCGGCGATGCCCGTCTTCTCGTCGAAGAACTTCACCACGTTCAGCCCCGGCAGCGGGGAGTCGGTGGCTTCCTCCCACGTGAGTCCGCCGTCGCTCGTTTTCAGCACCGTGCCGACGCTCGTGTCCGCGGCGCGTTCGGTGCGGCCGACCGCCCACCCTTGCAACTCGTCCACGAAGCAGACCGCCCGCAGGCTGGCCTTGCTCCCGCTCTTCATGCGGTCCCACGTCTTGCCGCCGTCGAGCGTCTGCCACACCACGCCGTGATCGCCCACCGCGACCACGTGCTTGTGGTCGATGGCGCACACCGCCCGCAGCGGGGCGTCGTCGTAGCTCGGCGGCAGGAAGGCGAAGGCGGGCGAACAGAGAACGGCGGCGAACAGCAGGGCAATCGGTCGGCGCATGGGGGTGTCCCTCCGGGCGGTCGGGGGACGCACATAGCACGGGGGGAAATGGCGGTCTAGGCCGACTCGTGAGAAGAGATTTCACCGCCGAGGGCACATGAGGGCACGAGAGGGAAGACACGGAGAGAACACGACCTCACGCAGAGTCGCAGAGACGCAGAGAAGACAGGATGCATGGTGAAGTTGGCGTGTTTCCCATCTCTTCTGTTTTCTCTGCGTCTCTGCGGCTCTGCGTGAGACGCCCTGATTCCTCCTCATGTGCCCTCATGTGCCCTCGGCGGTGAATCCACCTGCCACGCACCACCTGTTCACCTTCGTTGCGGTCGGCGCAATCGGTACAATCAGACTTCCGAATGGAATCACGACTACCATCCCTGCCCGTCCGTCCGCTGCTCGCGGCGTTCCGCCGTCGGCCGCCGGCCGAATCGCCGTTCGCGTCGCAACGACTGGCGGCCGTTCGCTCCGCGTCGTGGCTGGTGCCCGACATCTTCGCCGGTTTGACTCCCGCCGACATTTCACGCCACTTGCGGGCGTTCGCCGAAGCAATCGCCCCGATCAGTTGGCACACCGACCGCATTGCCGCGGCCGGGTTCGTTCGCCACGGTATTCAGCATTTGTTGAACGGCACTGATGCCGTCGGATTGCGGTTCAGCCGGTGCGTCACACCGGGCGGGATGTACGCGGTGGTCGGTGCCGGACGGAGCTTCTGGGCGGCGGTGTGGAAGGCGGCGAACCCGCACGGCCATCCGGACTGGACGGTCGAGGTGCAAGCCGGGCTGGAGCGATGCGGGCTGATCGACGCCCGCACCGACGACCCGCTCGCCACGGCGGCCGAGATGTACAGCGCACTCCGCGGCGAGTTCCCGCCGCTCGATGCGTGTGACCTCGACCACTTCTTCCGGCTGATGTCGCGGATGACCGGCCGCGACTTCCCGGCAGCCGAAGAGAGCCTTGAGGGTGTGCTGCGTCACCGGCTACGGACGGTGCGAACGCGGGTGCCGTTGCGACAGAGATTGAAGGAGCGGAAGGACCCCACCCCCGTCGGGGAACTGCGTTCCCTCGGCGACCCCTCCCCAGCGGGGAGGGGTGGGGGGGATGGCACTTTAACACCACCACCAGCCCCCCCCACCCCACCCCCCGGGG
>JANNQE010000164.1:0-8813 GCA_031441625.1 Planctomycetia bacterium | reverse complement strand
GGGGGGGGGGGGGGGGCGCGCGCCCCCCCCCCCGGGGGGGGGGGGGGCGCCCCCCCCCCGCTCCCGGAAGACGGCTCACCTGCGGATGATCGGCGGGACGGGGGTGACGGTGCCCGTGCCCGTGCCGCCGGTGTCCTTGCCGGTGAGCGGCTTGGCGGACACTTTCTTCACCTCGTACTTGCCGCCGAACTTCTCGGCCCACGCCTTGAACGCCTTCTGGCGGGCGGCCATCGGCTCTTCGCCTTCGCCGGCCGACACCCGCGGGATGCCGTAGTTGCCGGGCATCAGGCCGAGGGCGTCGGCCAGCCGGGGGGCGTCGGCGTGCTTGGTCCAGTCCAGGTCGGTCAGCACCTTCAGGAACAGCTTCGTCTGCTCGGCCGCGATGGGCGTCTCGTCGACCACCCCGGTCGGGTTGTTGGTCGGGGCGACGCGGTACTTCTGGGCCAGGCTGAGCGCGTTGGCCAGGCGGTCTTCGTCCTTCTCGGCGGACAGCGCCTTCACCGGGTCGGCGAACGCGCCCACCATCGCCTTCACGCTGGCCAACTCGTCCTTGTACTTGCCGTCCGTCGAGAGCACCGGGGCGTGCCCCATCTGCACCGTGTAGTAGGTGTCCGAGCCGGGGTGCTTCTGGAGGAAGAAGACGCCCTCGTGGTCGTCGGCCGGGGTGTACTGCTGCCCGCCGAAGCCGGGGCGAATCGGGCGACCGGGGCCGCCGCCGCCGCCCGGCTGGACGTTCTTCACGAACGCCACCTTCACGTGGGTGACGTTCTTCGCCCCCATGAAGGCCGTTTCGATCTTCAGGTTGGCGACCGCGTGGGCCACCTTCGGCTGACCGGGGTACATCTCCAGGTCCACCGTGTCGGCTTCGATGCCGGTGATCTTGCCGACGACGACGGTGTCGGCCTGGAACACCTTCGTCTTGGTCGAGGCGTTCGGCATGACGGCGATCCGCAGGGCCAGTGCGGGGGCGGCGGCGAGTGCGGCGAGGACGGCGGCGGCCAGCCCGCGGAGCAGGAAGCGGCGCATGTGGCGAGACTCCGGTGCGAGGAACCGGGCGAGGGAACCCGATGAGTATCCGACGGGGAACCCGGCACAGCGGATTGTACGCGGCGGGCGGAAAACGTCGTCGTGCGTCCATTCAACCGGGGCGAGAGGGATTCTCCGACACCGGCGGCGGTGATTCCGTCGGTTGCTCAACCGTCTGGCGTCGGGGCCGATTTTTCACCCGGATTGTGGAATCGGCCTGAGTTCGCCCGGACGTGAGCTATGGTGGGGTGCGTAACCCGCCGAATCGGCACGAGCCGACGGGATACCGCTTCGCCCCTCCCGGTTGGCCGTGATGTCCACCGAATCGCCCACCGCCCGCCGCCAGATTGGCGACTACGTGCTGTTGGACAAGATCGCCGAGGGCGGCATGGGGGCCGTGTACCGCGGGCGGAAGGCGGCCGGCGGCCCGGTGGTGGCCATCAAGGTGATCCCGCACGAGACGGCCCGCAACAAGCTGCTGATGAAGCGGTTCGAGCAGGAGTTCCGGGCGGCGGCCCTCATCGACCACCCGAACGTGGTGCGGGCGCTCGACTACTCCGGCGCGCCGCCGGTGCCCTTCCTGGTGATGGAGTACGTGCACGGGCAGACGCTCGGCGAGCTGGTGGAGAAGCAAGGGCGGATGAGCGAGGCGCACGCCATCCACGTGCTCGCGCAGGTGTGCGACGGCCTGCACGCCGCCCACAAGCAGGGCCTCATCCACCGCGACGTGAAGCCGGACAACGTGCTCGTGACGGCCGACCTGACGGTCAAGCTGACCGACCTGGGACTGGTGCGGGACGTGGAGAGCGATGACAACCTGACCCGCACCGGCAAGGGGCTGGGCACCCCGCACTACATGGCCCCCGAGCAGTTCCGCAACGCCAAGCACGTGGACGTGCGGAGCGACGTGTACAGCCTGGGGGCCACCCTGTACATGGCCATCACGGGCAAGGTGCCGTTCGACAAGTGCAGCCCGCTCGACTGCTGGATGCGGAAGACCCGCGACGACCTGCCGACGGCCAAGAGCCTGGTCCCGGACCTGTCCGAGCGGACCGCCTTCGCCATCCGGCGGGCCATGCGGGCGAACCCGTCCGAGCGGCAGACGAGCTGCCGCGAGTTCATGGAAGACCTGCTCGGCGAGGCGTGGAAGTCGCGGGCCGGGGCGAACAGCGGCGCCCACTTCACCCCCGTCGCCGACGACCTGTGGTACATGGTGTTCTACGACTGCGGGTTCCCCAAGACGGTGAAGGGGACGACCGACACGGTGCGGCGAAACGTGAAGGCGGGCGTGCTCGGCGACCTGACCGTCATCCTGGTCAGCCGCACGAAGGCCGGGCCGTTCAGCCCGCTGCGGAGCGTGGCCGAGTTCCGCGACCTGATCCTGGACGGGTTCACCCCCGGCGGCATCGCCTCCCCGCTGTCCGCCACCGTATTGAACGGCATGCCCGAGACGCCCCTCCCGCACGCCCAACTCGCCGCCGCCGTCACCAGCCAGACGCCCCTCACCCGCCACCTGGAACCGCGGTCGTCGATGCGCGTGACGCCGCTCCCCGCCGCGCCCGCCCGCGACGCCGACGCCGACGCCGACACGCCGCGGACGGACTCGTTCGACTCCATTCAGGTGGTCACGCCGAAGGGCACGTCCGCCCGCATCCGGCCGGCGGACGCGCCCGCCACGGCGGACACGCTCCCCGTCTGGCGGTGGGTGGCCGTCGCCGTCGCCGCCGCCCTGCTGGTCGGTCTGGCCCTCGGTTTCCTGTTCCGGTCCTAACGCGCCCCCCCGCCCAATCGCCGCCGCGCGGGGTGGGTAAAGTTGCATCCCCGGCAGAGCCGTTGTAAACTGTCCTGAACACCCCGTCGGCACGCCCGACGGGTGACAACAGGCGGCAACAGGCGGTCCCGCCGCCCTCACTCCGAATCCCCGGTCTTCCCATGGCGTTCGCGCTCAACATCGGCAAGTGCAGCCTGCTCGGGAACTACCGCGAGAACAACGAGGACGCGGTGGACGTGAAGGCGTTCCCCGACCTGACGGTGGCCATCGTGGCCGACGGCATGGGCGGGCAGGCGGCCGGCGAGATCGCCAGCAAGAAGGCGATCGAGATCATCCCCCGCGAGCTGCGGAAGTCGCTCACCCCCACCCTCGGGGCGGACGGGGTGAAGGCGGCCATCCGCCGGGCCATCGTCCAGGCGAACGAAGAGATCATGGCCATGGGCGCGCTCGACCGCGACATGAAGAACATGGGTACGACGGTGGTGCTGGCCGTGTGGCGGCGGGGGGGCGACCTGTTCGTGGCCGGGGTGGGCGACAGCCGCTGCTACTCCGTCCGCGCGGGCAAGCCGGCCCAACTGACCGTCGACCACTCGCTCGCGCAGGCGCTGGTGGAGGCGAACACCATCACCCCGGCCGAGGCGAAGGAGCACAAGTTCCGCAACGTGCTGTGGAAGTACCTGGGGAGCAAAGAGGTGGGCGACGGCCCGGACGTGGCGGTGATCCCCATCCAGGACGGCGACCGCTTCCTGCTCTGCTCGGACGGGCTGTCGGGCGTGGTGAGCGACGAGAAGATGGCCGAGTACATCGGCGGGCAGGCGGACATGCAGGCGTGCGCCGAGGGCCTGGGCCAACTGGCCCTCGACAGCGGCTCCCGCGACAACGTGTCGTGCGTGGTCATCGAAGTGACCGCCACGTGAGTGACATGCGACGACCACAACGCACGCGGGCGGCGGAGGTCACCTCCGCCGCCCGCGTGCGTTTCACATTGTGGCGCTGACCCATCACCCGCCGCGGCTCGTACCTTGCTCGGTCACGCACCCACCAGGAAACGCCACCGGGCACCCGCGGTCCGAGCGGGAGGGCCGGCTGTGCGTGTGACGGGTTCAGGCGGACCCGAATGCGAGCAGGATGGACCGCCACTCGTGGGCCACTGCCACGGCGTCCAGGCTGATCTGGCGGACCTCTTCGAGTACGCGAACGATGAGTTGGTTCAGCAGGGCGGTGGCGTCGGCCGCAATCAAGGGAATGAGGTGACGGGCCGCCACGTACTCGCGGAGTTGGTGCGCGACCGCCCTGACGCGGATGGTCAGGTTGAGGGTGCGGGGGAGTGCGGCGGGCACGGTCGGGTAGTTCAGCCACACCTCCGGTGAAGCCGCGAGGTCGGCGAGGGCCGGCAGGTGGTCGACGCAGTCGCTCAGTTCGTCGGCGATCTCGGGGGCGTTGTCCCACTCCCGCTGGCGGAGGCGGTCGGTGCGGTGGGCCTCCTTGAACACCCCGAGCAAGGAGGCCGCCAGCCCCCATACCTCTTGCTCGATGGCCCGCGCGGCGTCGAGCCGGGCCTGCACCTCGGCCAGCACGTGCCGAACCTCCCGAACGGACTGCTGTCGGTGGGCCGGGTCGGTGCTCAGCCCGCGGCGGACGAGCAGGGCGAGCGGGCGGGGCACGTCCGGGCGGAGGGTGTCGAGGGCGCAGTCGTGGGCGGCGTCCACGTACAGAAACCTTCGCCAGTCCAACAACGCCCGCGCCGTGCGGAAGTGGCGGCGGTTGATGCAGTGGTGGAAGTGTGGCGGGTGGCCGGCGAGCAGTTTGAACAGGGTGGCGGCGAGGCTGAACACGTCGGCGCGGGCGTCCGGGGGGCGGCCGTCGAGGATTTCCGGGGCGATGTAGTACGGGGTGCCGGCCGGACGCAGGGCCGCGGTCGTCGGGTCTTCGGCCAGTCCGAAGTCGATCAGCACCGCCCGCCCGTCCCGCCCGCGGACGACGTTCGCCGGCTTCAGGTCTTTGTGGATCAGCCCGGTCGCGTGGACCACCTCAAGGGCCTCGCACACGTCCGACCCGGCCCGCACCACCTCGGCGTACGTCAGCCGCCGAACCAGGTCGCCGCACGCCTCGTCCAGGTTCGGCCCGTCGATCAGTTGGGTGGCGAGCACGCCGTTCGGCTCGTCGGCGTCCACCAGCCGGGCGATGCGGTCGCACCCGGCCACTCTCCGGAGCGTGGCGATCTCCGCCTGGAGTGCGGCGACCGGGGTGGTGGCGTTCGGCCGCTTGATGGCCACCAGGGAAGTGACGTCTTTCCCGGGCTGACACGGGCAGCCGATTTCGACCTCCCCCTGCCCACCCTTCCCGAGTGGTCGCAGTCGCAGCCAGCGGCTGCCGGCCATTTGCACCACCGGAGCGTCGAACCGGCGGGCGGTCAGGGCGTCGATCAGAGACGGTGTGAGGTATGGGATGTCGCCGTCGTGCCGGCGGAAGCGGGCCTCGCGGGCGAGGCGGTCCACCACCCCCTGGGCAGTCAGTCCGAAGGCGGTTTGGGCGGCCCACGCGGCGGCCGACAGGACACCCCACCGGCAGACCAGCACATCCCGCAACTCATCCAGGGTGAGGGTCACGGCCGTTCTTCGATGGTCGTCGGGTGCAGGTACACCCCGCTCGTCTGCCCGCGAGGGGTGCGGTCGCACAGGTCCTTGAACTCTTCGTACCGATCACTCACCGACTCCCGCAGGTCCGGGGTGGTCATCACCGCGACCGCCCGCCCGAACAGCTCGTCCAGTTCCAGTTCGGCGGCCTCGTCCACGCGGCGGTGCAGGGTGACCCACGTGTAGAACCCGAGGAAACTGCTCCGACTGGTCAGGCAGACGGCGGCGTCGGCCGACTCGCGCTCGTCGGCCGATGCCGCGTCGGTCAGCCGCTCGGCGGCCAGCAGGGCGGCACGGAATTTGGGCAGCACCCGTTCGAGCCGCTGCTGACAGGGGGTGAGTGTGGGGTTCATGTCGCCGCCTTTCACGGGGGGCATCGGGAGTCCTCCTTGAGCGTCGAACGAATTCGGTCACGTCGTGGTCGCCACCACCGCCTCGGCCGTCCGCTTCGCCTCCTCCACCTTCGCCGCCTCGACCAGCGCCAACCCGGTCAGGGCGAGCGTGTACGCCGACCTCACCTGACTGACGAGTTTGTTGTACTCCGCCTCGGCGGTGGCAGGGTCACACGGCCCTTGCAAATGGGTGGACAGAACGGCCGTCGTCTCCTCGGCCTGCCTCAACAGCCTGACGCACTCGGCCCACTCGTCCTCCACGTCGGCGGCACCACCCAGGTGCATGGGCAGCCCGTCCAAGTGCTCCTTCCACCACTCCACCACCCACAGGATGTCTTCCGCCTTCCAGCGGACGCTCAGGGCCTGCGCCTTCCGCAATTCCCTCAACAAATGCCGGAGCAACTGCCGGAGAATTTTGCAGAGCATACGTCGCGGATCGTACCCACGCAACCGCAGGGGCGGGGCGGGCGTGCCGGAAACGCTGGTGCCGTCCGACGCGGGCACACCTCCGGACGACTGGTCAGACATCCGTTGTCCCCTCGCATTTCCTCTTTCAATCCCCACCCGCGATCCGCAGTGGAAGAGGTCTCGCCCAGACAGATGGTACACACGAGATCTTCACAGGCAAGCCGCTCGTGTCCGAAATGCCGACGACGGCTCCCCGCGAACCAAGTGTCCCACGATTCCGCACGTGAGCACGTCTCGGACAGAACAACCCACGCCGCCGCCGCTCATCGAGTTCGCCGTAAGTGCTTGGCCGGCATGGGTGGTTCCACGATTCGGGCATGGTTCCACGGATGGGTGGGGGGAAGTGGAACGAAACCATCCATCCGTGCCGCTCTCGCACGGGTGTGCCATGCTTCGCGTCCTCCTCCTGCTGGTGCGGCCGGGCGAAGTGCGCCGCTCCGTTCGCGGAACTCATTGCCACCACTCCCCCCGCGGGTGATAATGGCGACACGTCCCGCCCCACGTCCGCACGGTCCCCGTCATGCCGATCGACGCCACCTGCCCCGCGTGCCAGAAGCGGTACAAGCTGAAGGACGAGCTGGCCGGCAAGAGCGTGAAGTGCTCGAACCCGGACTGCCGTCAGCCGTTCCCGGTGCCGGGCGGGGCACCGGCCAACGGCAAACCGCCGGCCGCCAAACCCGCCGCCAAGCCGAAGGCGAAGACGAAGAAGGAGCTGGAGGCCGAGGCCGAGGCGCTGGCCGAATCGCTGTTCAACGAGAAGCAGGAGGACGCCAAGCCGGTGGCCGAGCGGACCGTCACGGTCGAGTGCGCGATGTGCAACCACAAGTGGCCGGAGGCGGAGAGCAAGGCGGGCAAGAACGTCATCTGCCCGGAGTGCAAGCACCGCATGAAGGTGCCGGAGTTGAAGAAGGTGAAGGCGGCCGACTGGCGGGACGCGACCGGCGGGCGGCGGTCGATGGAGAAGGGGCCGGAACTGCCGAAGGATCTGGCCGAGCAACAGATGCAAGACGTGAGCCTGACCTCGCTGAAGGACGCCGGGGCGATTGAAGCACCGGAGGTCGAGGCCCGGCCGGTCGGCTTCTGGGTGACGCTGGCGGCGGTCATCCTGGCGATCGTCGGCGGCACGGCCGGGGCCGTCTTCTGGGTGATGAAGTCGAACGCCCAGGGGCAAGAAGACGTGGCGATGAGCGAAGCCCTGAAGGGCATGGACGAGTTGAAGGACGACACGTCGGCCGTCCCGAAGGACGACCGCCGGCTGATGCGGGCGAGCCTGCTCATCGCCAGCGGCGAGTACCACGCGCGGCTGGACACGAAGGAGGGCATCAAGGAGGCGGTGAAGGCGTTCGCCGCGGCCCGGCGGGAACTGGAAGCCGCGCCGAAGACGCAGCACGAGCGAGACCCGCTGTTCGCCGAACTCGCGGTGGCGCAGTTGAAACTCGGCGGCACGGACGAGCAGGTGAAGAGCGAAGCGCGGCTGGGCTGGTCGTCGCAGGCGACCAAAGGCCCGCCGGTCGGCAACGTGGTGATCGATTACGTGCAGACCGAACTCCGCCAGACGCTGAGCAAGTTCGCCGAGAAGGAGGTGGACAAGGGGGTGCGGATGTCGGCCGTCGCCCGGCTGACGAAGGAACTGTGCAAGCAGGGGCACGCGGACATCTTGTTCGAGACGGTGACGCAGGGGTTCGCCCCGGAGGACGCCGGCGAGGCGCAGGCGTTCACCCTGCTGGTCGCCCTGACGAACGGCGGGCCGGAGGACAAGATCCGCCGGCAGGCCGAACTCATCCGCGACCAACTGAAGGGGGACGCGAACGCCCCGCTGCCGTGGCCGGCGGTGGCCCTGTTCGGCAAGCTCGGATTCACCGACGTGGACACCAAGCGCATCCCCCCGCCGGTGGGCGACGGCGCGCAGGTCGGCTTCCCCACCCGCCTGGCGTACTCGGCGTTGGCCGTCACGCAGGACGACATCCCGAAGGCGGTGAAGCTGGCGTCCGGCCCGCCCGGAACCGCCGCCGAACGCTTCTCCGCCATGGCCATGTTGGCCGAGCTGATGGCCGACCCGAAGCCGCTGCTGGACGAGGCCGCCAGGCAGTTGAAGGACGCCCAGCCGGGCTCGCGGGTGCATCTGTACCGTCTGACCCGTGCCGCCGCGGACGCGGGCGCGCCGGACAAAGCGGAGGCGTTCGCCAAGGCGATCACCGACGACGGCCTGCGCGAGTGGGCGACGGCTGAGGCGAACCGGAGTAAGTGGGCGGTCGGCAAAACGACGGTCGCCGGGGTCGATTTCACACTGCCTGCCGATGTGGCCAAGATGAAGGCGGGGCAGGCGTGGGCGGCGCTGCTGTTCGCCCGACACAACGGGCGGGTGGGGGGCGACCGCGGGGCGGGCAAACAGTATGACGAGTGGGCGGAGAAGAAGCTCCGCTCGTTCGGGTACGCCGGCATGGCGTTGGGATTGCAAGACGGGAAGTGACGGCGCAGTAGGGTGGCCCGCTCTCGCCGAGAGCGGGGGTGACTGATTCC
>JANNQE010000163.1:0-9683 GCA_031441625.1 Planctomycetia bacterium | reverse complement strand
TTTAGCGAACGGCCGGTGTCAGCCGGCCGGTGCTTGGTGTTGTTGGAAGCACCGGCCGGTTGACACCGGCCGTTCGCCAGGAGGCGTCCATGCCCGACCGCGAGGCGTTCGTTTCGGCCATCGCCGCGAACCCGGCCGACGACCTGCCGCGGCTGGTGTTCGCCGACTGGCTGGACGAACACGGCGACCCGGACCGAGCCGAGTTCATCCGCACCCAAATCCGCTGGCACCACGCCTTGCCCGACGAGCGGAAGTACCTCGACGCCCGCGCCGCCGACCTGTTCCGCGACCACTGGCAGCGATGGTTCGGCCCGTTCTTGCACGCGCTCGATCCAAACGCCAGACCGGACGTTCATTTCGTGATTGCAAAAGGCCACGAATTCATTTCCGTCCGCACACCATATGGAGACAGCCCGCTAGCCGTCGTCGGCCTGGATGTCTGTCGCGGGTTTGTTCAGGGAGTGGAACTCTACCTGGACAACTGGGGCGAACAGTCCTCGCTTGCTGACGCCTTCCGCATGGAGCCGCTCACGCACCTTGCCTGCCACGACGGCCTCCACTCGCCGGTGTGGAGTCGTTTCACCGACCCGGCGTTGCGGCGGGTGTCGGTGCTACACCTGGAACAGTTCTGGGCGTGGGACGTGTCCGCGCCGGAGAGCACCGCGCTGCTCGAAGACCCGCACCTGGCCGGCGTGCGAGAGTTCAGCGTATTACCCGACAATAACGGGGTAGTGTCGCTGCCAGTGGCGTGGGTGGAGCGGTTCGTGCGGTCGTCGCTGGCGTACCGCCTAACCGACCTCAGCCTGAACTGTCTGCCCGCCGGCGGGGTGATCCCGCTCTGCCGGCCGGGGCGGTTGCAGCTGAACAAACTGAGCCTGTACGGGAGCCTCACCGCCGACGACATGCGACGGCTGGGCGCGAGCGAACTGAGCCGGACGGTGGCGGAATTGGAACTGGGCAGCGAGTTGAACGACGCGACGATTGCGGCACTCGCCCGCGACGAGTGGCCGAAGCTGACGAACCTGAACCTGAACGGCAACGATCTGACGGCGGCGGTGCTGCCGGCGCTGGCCGCCGCTGAATTCCTCCCGCGGCTGAAGGTGCTCGTCCTGTCAAACAACTGGCTGTTCGACGGCACCGACCTGAGCGGGCTGCAGCGGCTGGCCGATGCCCTCGACCCGGAGCGATTGGAATGCCTCGACTTGCTTCACACCGGGCTGTCGCACGTGCCCGATTTCCTGGCCGAGCGGTTCGGCGACCGGGTGGTGGTGTGACGGCCGCTGTGTTTGCCGCGAGCATGCGAGCGCCGGAAGCCCGCTCGCATGCTCGCGGCGAACACTCTCCCGCAAGCTCGCGGCGAACACACTCCCCTACTCCGCGCTCTTCTTCCCCTGGTTGGCGTCGTACCACTTCCGCAGTTCCGTCTCGCAGTTTCGCAACCCCGTCCGCGACAGCCACACGGTGCCGGCGGTCAACACGCTCACGCCGACCCACCAGCTCCAGTTCACGCCGAGCGACAGCGGGGCGTAGGTCAGGCCGGCGGGGATCAGCCCGGCGAAGTCGCCCAGGCCGAACTTCACTACGCCGAACAACGCCATTGGTAAGCCGAGCGTGAACAGCGACGCCAGCCCGTTCGTCTGCCCGCCGGTGCTGAAACTGCGGAAGCCGAACGCGAACCCGAACGCCCACACTGCCGCCGACCCGACCGCCGCCGCCAGCACGCCCCACCAGTCGGTTCGCCCGCTGACCGCCATCGCCACCCACAGCAGCGCGGCAACGGCCAGGTACGCCCACCCGCGCTTCCACGCCGCGGAGAGCGAGGCGTGCCAGTAGTCGTTGCCGTTCAGTTCGGTGAGCAGCAGCAGTTCCATTCGCTTGCAACGGTTCTGCGTGCTGCTGTCCCACAGGCCGTACTGGAACACCGCCGGCACCGTGGCCAGCACGCACAGGCCGGTTGAAAGAGTCGCCCCGCCGCCCCACTGCTCCACCAGTTGGAACACCAGCTTGCCCATCCACGCCGGCCACGCCTCGCCCGCCACCATGTACGCCGCGTACACCACAGCGAACCCGCCGGCCAGGTACACGTTCACCCGCCCGCTGTACTCCATCACGCGGCGAACCGCCCACCAGCTCAGCGGGCGGTCGCCGATCTTCTCGGTTTGTGCTTCCCGCTTCGACGTGAGCGGTTTGTAGTGCCGGTCGTGGTAGTGCCCCTTTAAGCGGAAGGCGGCCCGCGTGCCGGCCAGCACCGCCAGCACCGCCCCGGCGATTGTCACCCACGTCAGGCGTTCGTTGGCGATCCAGTCCACCGCGTCGGACGCGAACCAGTACCGCATCACGCCGAACGGGTTCCACTCGTACCCGAACATCACCGCCCCGCCGAGCGGCTTGGCCCACTCCGGCGGCAGGCCGTTCAGCCACTCGACGAGCTTCTCCGCCGCCAGCACGCCGACGACGAGGTAGATGAGGACGACCACCCCGGCGATGACTTCCCCGATGCGGCGGATGCGGGCCGACTCGTACACCCACGCGGTGAGGATGAGGCTGGCTGCCGCCCCCCACACGAACGGCATCACGACCAGCGGCCACAGGTCGGGCGGCTCGATCAGCCCGCAGACGAGCAGCATCACGAACACCGGCCCGCCCGCCAGCCACACCAGCGAAAAGCGGCACACGCCGACGAGGGCTTCGGCCATGAACAGCCGCCGCGGTTGCACCGGCGACACGAGCAGGAACTCGAGCGCTTGACTCTTCGGCATTTGCGTGAGTCGCCAGCCGACGAGTGCCGCCCCTTCCACCAGTGCCACCGAGAGCAGCACATACCCGAAGCTGGTGACGCCACCGGCCACGCCGACGCTCAGCGTGACCCACGCGAGCGCCAGCACGAACAGCGCGTGCCCGACGGCCACCTTGCGGAAGGTGAGTTGCCGGCCGGGGGCGAGCATGGCGACATCGAAAAACGGGCGGAGCATGACCGGGCACCACGGCGGGGGTGCCGAAGTGTAGGTCACGCGGCGGGCGGAGGTCGGCGGCGGGCACGCCGTGTTTCGTGACGGGTCAGGTGGTATGATGAGGGCGTCCCTTCGGAGTCGCACATGTCTGTCCCCGCCATCCCGTCCCAGCCGCTGCACGACGCGAACGGCAAGGTGATCGCCTACGTCGTACCGTCCGAGCAGTACGAACTGATGAAGACAGCCCAGGAGGCTCTCCTCCGCCAGCGCGAGGCTCACTCGCGACAACTGCGCTCGATCCTGCCGAAAGCCACCGCCGAGCAGGAAGCCGCGATGGCCGAAGCGATCCGCACCGGCATCCCCAACGGGTTACGCACCCTGCTGGCCGAATTGGAAGCGGAGGGGACGGCCGATGACGGCCGATGACCTGCCCCCGCTGTTCAACGTCACGGTTCCGTCCCACCCCCGCGAGCAGCTTCGCGCGTGGGCCGGCCAAGCCGCCCGAGTGGGGCGACGACAGGAATGCCTGTTGGCGCTCCGGCTGATGGCGGAACACCTGGAATTCGACCCGGACGAGTGGGGCGATCCGCTGTTCGGCTACGACCACATCACCGCTGTCGAGTACCGCGGGATGATCCCCGGCTGGTGGCTCGTGTGGTATGGGGTCGATGCAGCAGCCAAGCAAGTGTTCGTCCGCAGCCTGCTCCCCGCGCCCGGTTCGCCGCTGACGGCGGAGGGCGAACAGGCCTGACGGCCCGCCCTACAATGATGGCACTTTCTCCCCAGGGCGAGCCACCCGCCATGTCCGAGTTCCGCCTCGAAGCCGACACCATGGGCCAGATCCGCGTGCCGGCGGATCGCTACTTCGGTGCCCAGACCGCCCGAAGCCTGACGCACTTCGCCATCGGCACCGACACCATGCCCCGACCCGTCCTGCGGGCGTTCGGCATCCTGAAGAAGGCCGCCGCCCAAGTCAACCACGCCCTCGGCCTGTTCAAGAAGAAGCCGGCCGACCAACTGGAACCGGCCGCCAAGGTGGGGTTCATCCTGACCGCGTGCGACGACGTGATCGCCGGCACCCTCGACGACCACTTCCCGCTCCGCGTGTGGCAGACGGGCAGCGGCACGCAGACGAACATGAACGCCAACGAGGTGATCGCCAGCCGCGCCGCGGAGATCGCCGGCGGGCCGCGGGGCGTCAAGGAGTGGGTCCACCCGAACGACGACGTGAACATGTCGCAGTCGTCGAACGACACCTTCCCGACGGCCATGCACGTCGCCGCCGTGGAGGAGGTGGTTCACAAGCTGGTACCGAGCGTGCGGGCGCTCCGCGACACCCTGGCGGCGAAGGCGGCGGCGTTCGACGGCATCGTGAAGATCGGCCGCACGCACCTGATGGACGCCGTGCCGCTCACGCTCGGCCAGGAGTTCGGCGGGTACGTGGCGCAGCTCGACTACGGCCTCGCGGCGGTGGCGCAGAGCCTGCCGATGCTGCACGAGTTGGCCCTCGGCGGCACGGCGGTGGGCACCGGGCTGAACGCCCACCCGGAGTTCGCGGTGCGGGTGGCGAAGGCCATCGCCGACCTGACCGGCCTGCCGTTCGTGACGGCCCCGAACAAGTTCCAGGCGCTCGCCGGGCACGAGCCGCTCACGTTCGCCAGTGGTGCCCTCAAGACGCTCGCCGTCGGGCTGATGAAGATCGCCAACGACATCCGCTGGCTGGCCAGCGGGCCGCGGTGCGGGCTGGGTGAACTGACCATCCCGGAGAACGAACCCGGCTCGTCGATCATGCCGGGGAAGGTGAACCCGACGCAGAGCGAGGCGATGACGATGGTGTGCGTGCAGGTGATGGCGAACGACGTGGCGGTCGGCATCGCGGCGAGTCAGGGCAACTTCGAGCTGAACGTGTTCAAGCCGGTGCTCATCCACAACTTCCTGCACTCGGTGCGGCTGCTCACCGACGCCTGCCGCAGCTTCCGCGAGCACTGCGTCGCCGACATGCCCGAGACCGACTACGCCGCCCTGCCGTACGCCGTGAACCCCGAAACCGGGCTGGTGGAGGTGGACCAGGCGAACATCACTTCGAAGGCGGGCGGCAAGACGCGAACCGGCATCGACGCCAACCGCCCGCAGATCGCTGCGTTCCTGAGCAACTCGCTCATGCTGGTAACCGCCCTCAACCGGCACATCGGGTACGACGCCGCCGCGACGATCGCGAAGACCGCCCACAAGAACGGCACCACCCTGCGAGAAGAGGCGGTGAAGCTGGCCCCCAAACTGCTCAAGGAAGACGGCGTGCTGACCGGCGAGGCGTTCGACCGGATCGTGCGGCCGGAAACAATGACCGCCCCGGCGGTGGACGGGTGACCGTCACCCGTCGGTAACGTGCCGGCACCGTTTCGCCGGGTGTGATATGTTGCGTGCTGCCCTCGGAGTGCTGCCGATGCGTCGTTTGCTCGCCTGCGTCGTGGTGCTGCTCGCCGCCGTGCCGGTGTTCGCTGATCGCATCGGCCCGCCCGTACCCCAGCCTGTGGTGGCCGCCGCTACGTCCGACGTGGTGGTCACGGGCACGGTCACCGAACTGGAACCCGACGCGGTGAAGGCCAAGCCGTTCCCGGACGCGAAGGACGAAGCGGAGTAACGGGTACTGGTGGTGAAGATCGACGACCCGCTGCTCGGCGCGAAGAACCTGACGCACGTCCGCGTGGGGGTGTACGCGAGCCAGTTCGTTCAGCCCGCTCAGCCGCTCCAGAAGGAGGGCAAGTTCTTGTTCTACCTGGTCAAGCACCCCACCGCCAATTTCCTCATGCCGCGCCACCCGTCGGTGAATCTGGTGAGCAAAGGGGCGGACGAGATGCTCCGCCGGACCAAACTCGTCACTGCCGCCATCGCCGACCCGGTGAAGGCGCTCAAAGCCGACGACAAGGAGGCGCGGGCGCGGGCGGCGTGCGCGCTCGCTTTGCACTACCGCCGCCATCCGTCCGATGGCGCTGACTTCGAGGAGGTCGCCCGCCCGGAGGAGGAGAGCAAGTTGCTACTGGAGGTGCTGGCCGAGGCGGAATGGACGATGACCGGCACTGCCGACGACGGCAACCCGTTCGGAGTCGTCGGCGGGCTGAAGTTAGACGGGTTCAAGCCGAGTCTACCCCCCGCCACCAATCGCAACGACTACGCCGCCGCCAACCAGAAGGCGTTCAAGGAGTGGCTGGCCGGCAAGGGGAAGGACGCGCGGGTGAAGCAACTGGTGCCGAAGAAGTAGCAGTCGCAGAAGGCGAACCGGCGGCGTGAGCCGCCTGGGTTCTGACACCACCCAGGCGGATCACGCCGCCGGTTCACCACAACACCGCCGGTCGCTCACTTCGCCTTCAGCGCCTTCTCCACTTCTTCGGCGTACTTCTTGTCCACCGCCACGGCCGGGCCGTCGAGCACCTTCAGCTTGGCCTCCGGCTTGTGCGTCTTCGGCGGGAAGCAGTTGTCCTTGTCGCACACGCTGAGCAGGAACTTGGGCAACTCCACCGCCGTCTCGCCAGCTTTGGCCGTCGGGCTGACCACGGCCGTCCGCTCGTACGTCACCGTGCCGGTGTAGTACAGCATCGACTCGATGCCGAGCACCGGCTCGGCCTTCATCTTCGCCCCGGCCGGGTCGAGCGCCTCGCCCACGAACACCACCGCGCCGGCCGTCGGGAAGTCCAGCTTGTTCACCATGCCGGCGGCGGCCTTGTCCGTCTGTGCCAGCGGGTAGGTGTAGTACCCGTCTTCCAGGGTGACGGTCAGCTTGAGCGTGACCGTCTGGCCCGGCTTGGCCTCGGCCGGCTCGAACTTCACTTCCACCGACTTCACCCCGCCCTTCTTGGCGTCGGCGGCGACGGCGAACGGGGCGATCAAGGCGAGAGCGATGGCGAGAGTGGTGCGCATGGCGGAGGTCCTGTGAACCCGTCGGGGAATCCAGCACCAGTATACACGCCCGTTGGCGAGGTGGGGTGGCCCGCGCCCGGCGGCGACGACACCACCTCTTCGCCTACCACCCCCGCCCGCCCGCCGCTACAATTCGCCCCGGTCTACCCTCGGGGATTCGCCTGTGTTCCGCGTCGGGTCCGGGCACGACACCCACCGCCTCGCCGACGGCCACCCGCTCATCCTGGGCGGGGTGAAGATCGACCACCCGCAAGGGTTGGTCGGCCACTCCGACGCGGATGCCGTGCTGCACGCCGTCACGGACGCGCTGCTCGGCGCGGTGGCGCTCGGCGACATCGGCGATGCCTTCCCTGATACCGACCCGCAGTGGAAGGGGGCCGACAGCCGCCTCTTCCTGCGGGCGGCGCTCGATCACGTGAACCGCCTCGGCTGGAAGGTTGTCAACCTGGATGTCACGGTGTTCGCCCAGCGGCCGAAGCTCGGCCCGGTGAAGGCGACGATGAAGGCGAACCTGGCCGCCCTGCTCGGCGTGCCGGCCGACTGCGTGAACGTGAAGGCGAAGACGGGCGAGAGCGTCGGGCACGTCGGCCGCGGCGAGGCGATCGGCTGCCACGCGGTCGTACTGATTCAATCATTCACCGCAGAGAGCGCAGAGGGCGCGGAGGAAGGCAGAAGACCGAGTTGAGTCGTACTCAATCTCCGGTTTTCTCTGCGCCCTCTGCGGTGTAAGGGTATTTTCATGACTCTTCAGGTCTACTCCACCCTCTCCCGCAAGAAGGAGCCGTTCCACAAGCCGCCCGGCGAGCGGGTGACCATGTACGTGTGCGGCCCCACCGTGTACAAGCCGTCGCACATCGGGCACATGGTCGGGCCGGTCATCTTCGACACGGTGAAGCGGTACCTGACGCACATCGGGTACGCCGTCACTTGGGCGGTGAACATCACCGACGTGGACGACAAGCTGATCGTGCGGGCGAAGGAGCTGGGCACCACCGTGCCGGAGCTGGCGGAGAAAATGACCGCCGACTACATGGACTGCCTGAAGAAGCTGAACGTGACCGGCATCGACCACTTCCCGAAGGCCACCGACCACATCCCCGGCATGGTCGCCATGATGGAGCGGCTGATCGCAAAGGGGGTGGCGTACCCGTCCGGCGGGGACGTGTACTTCGACGTGAGCCAGGACGCCGACTACGGCAAGCTGTGCAACCGCGACGCGGCGCTGCTGGAGGCCGGCACCGAGCCGGGCGGGAAGAAGCGGAACCCCGGAGACTTCGCCCTGTGGAAGGCGGCCAAGCCCGACGAGCCGGCGGAGGTGCAGTACGACTCGCCGTGGGGCAAGGGGCGACCCGGCTGGCACATCGAGTGCAGCGTGATGAGCCAGGCGCTGCTCGGCGACACGCTCGACATCCACGGCGGCGGCCTCGATCTGAAGTTCCCCCACCACGAGAACGAACTGGCCCAGAGCGAGAGCGACACGGGCAAAGAGTTCGCCAAGGTGTGGATGCACAACGGCCTGCTCCAGATGGGCAAGGAGAAGATGGCCGGGAGCGTGGGGAACGTGGTGAACGTGGCCGACGCGCTGAAGCACATGAGCGGCGAGGCCATCCGCTTCTTCCTCCTGAGCACGCACTACCGCAGCCCGATTGACATGGGCGAGTGGGTACGGGAAGGGCCGAAGGCGACCCCGCTCCCAAGCGGCATGATGGTGGCGAAGGCGTCGTTCGACACGTTCGTGCGGTTCGCTGAGCGGGTGGAGCGGGTGCTGGGCGAGCGGTTCGCCGAGTTGACCAGCTCCTACGACCCGAACTCGACCCGCGTGAACATGGACACCAAGGTGTTCCGCCGCTTCCACGACTTCATGTCCGACGACTTCAACACCGGCGGGGCGGTCGGCGTGCTGTTCGACCTGGTGGGCAAGTTGAACAAGTTGGCCGACGAGAAGAAGCTGGAGGAGCGGGCCACCGCCCCGGTCGCGGCGGTGGCCGAGTTCCGCGGCGGCGTGGTCCTGCTGAAGGAGTTCGCCGACATCCTCGGCCTGACCCTCGCCCCAGCGAATACGTCGCTCGGAAATGTCGTCTCCGCAATCGGTGCGAGCCACGGCACTGCTACGGCCCTCGGTGTGGGTCAAGCAACCCTTTCTGGTGAAGCCCTCGAACAGGTGATCCGGAATCAGGCGATCATCGAAGGCTTGATGCAGCTGCTGCTGGATTTACGGGCGAACCTGCGGGCGACGGCGAAGGACGCGGCGAAGGACAACCCGCTGAAGAAGGCGCTGTTCGACCAGACGGATCTCATCCGCACCCGCCTGGCCGACCTGGGTGTGACGCTCGAAGACCGCCCCACGGGAACGAGCTGGCGGGTGGGGTGAGCGGATTTCCGGTGCGTGGCGGGTTCGCGTCGGGGGGTACTTCGCCCGGTTGGCCACCCACAGGAGACGATGATGCCCACCCCACCTGCCCCCGCCGACGACGGACTCGTCACGCACGTTCACACTGAAACCCCGGCACAAGTGGCGGAATACTGGACGCCCGAGCGGATGGAAGGAGCGAAGCCGGTTCCGATGCCGAGTGTCGTGGCACCACCGACACCCCCCGCGGTGCCCATGCCGACTCCCAAGGTGGACAAGAAATCCTCGAATTCGTGAGTTTCGCAGGAGACCTGGTAGATAACAGTTACGAGTTACGCAGTTGGTGGTTTTCACACCTCTCCCCGCTGGGGAGCATTGGTCTCTACACAAGTTGTGGGTTGTGGGACACTGTCCCACCTGCCTCTCGCCCGACCCGCCGAACTCCTCCTTGAAGTCCAGCCGCGCCG
>JANNQE010000162.1:0-5073 GCA_031441625.1 Planctomycetia bacterium | reverse complement strand
GGCCCCCCGGGCGGCCGTGTGCCGGTTGATCTATTGGGTTTGGGGGTCGTGCGCTTTGTAGTGGGGGGGGGGGGGCCCCAAACAACCCCGGCCGGGAACCCCCCCACCTCCGAGAACCCAGTCGGGCACAGCCCGACCTACGAGAGGGCGGCACCGACTCAGGCCCGCGGCGTCCGCCGGTGGGTCTACCTGTCGCTCGGGGTGGTCTGCCTGGGGTTGGCGGCGGCCGGGGCGGTCGTGCCGGTGCTGCCCTGCACCCCGTGGGTGCTGGCGGCCAGCTTCTTCTTCGCCCGCAGTTCGGAGCGGTTCACCCGCCTGCTCCGCCGCACACCCTACTTCGGTCACATCATCCGCGACTGGGAAGCTCACCGCGGCATCCGCCCGTGGGTGAAGCTCACCGCCGTGTCGTGCGTCACCATCTTCATGACGCTGATGGGCATCTTCCTGGACGTGTCGTGGTGGGCGAAGGGCAGCGCCATCGGCCTGGCGGCGGTGGGCGTGTGCGTCATCCTGTTTGTCATTCCCACGGTGAAGGTGAAGGCCACCCCCACGCCCCCGGCGGACGCCGACCTGAGCCAGTCGTCGGGCGAATCCGCCGGGGTGTGAGGGCGGTCACATCACTCGCCGGAGTAGGGCGACGGGATGACGTTCTCCGCCAGGAAGCCGAGCTGGTACTTCGTCGCCGCCGCGTCCCACGTGGCCTGGTTGAACGGGGCGACCGAAGTGACGTTCGCCGGCGTGCGGATCTCCACATGCCCGTCCAGGAAGCTCACGTTCGTGGTCCGCCCGGCGAAGCGGAAGTGCGTGGCGGTGACGGCCGAACTGGTGATCGCCTTGTTCGCCACGAACGGCGAGCCGAAGTACCCGCCGAACGGCTCTTGCAGGGCACCACTCGATTGCAGTTGCACCACTTCGCTGAACAAGAAGGTGGCCGATGTGGCCTGAAACGAGACGATGGTGCGGCCCTTCACCGGGTTCGGCCACCCCGGTTCAACGCACACGTGCCGGTTGTACGCGTACCCGGCGGTCAGCCCGTTGTACACCGGGGCGATGGGGAAGGCGTCGAACTTCGGGCACTTGGTCACGCGGGTGTTGTTCTCGTAGTACGGCGTCAGGATGCCGGTCTGCGGGTCGGTGGCGGTCACGTTGAACGGGTTCACGGTGGCGCTGGTGGTGCTACCGAACCAGTGCCGGCCCTGCGGCCAACTGACGGCCGAGTCGGTGTGCGGCGGGAGCGTCTGGTGGGCGCTCTCGTAGCTGTGGACGGCGAGCGACAGTTGCTTCAGGTTGTTCGCCCCTTGCATGCGGGCGGCGGCCTCGCGGACTTTCTGCACGGCTGGCAGGAGCAGGCCGATGAGGACCGCGATGATGGCGATCACCACCAGCAGCTCGATCAGGGTGAAGGCACGACGGGACTGGGGTCGGAACTCGACCATCGGGAAACGCCTCGCTCACCGGTGCCGGGTGAGACGGCGGGGCGGACCGACGGCGGGCGGGCGCGAGCGAACGCAGGCGCAGGGATACCGCTCCGCGGCCTGGGTCCGAGGCCCCGAACAGCAATCCCGCGAGGCAGGTCTTCTGGCTTTCGGCTCATCCCGACCGCGAACCGCCTTCCCGCTCTCGCAGTGGCGTGTGGTTCGTGGTCTCGCCGATCACAGCAGCGGCCCTGCGCCGGATTCGCACCGGCTTCCCTTTTAAGCCCGACCGACGAGCGGCCGAGCACCTTGCGGGGGAATAGCCGATGATAGGCGAGCGGCGGGCGATGTCCAGCCGACCTGTCGCCCCCCAAGTGCCGTATCGGTCGGGGCACCCCACGACCCGGCCCGGCGGGCCGGTACAATCACCCGGAGCTGGCGTCTGCGTCTGAAGACCCCCTCCGCCCTGCGACCACTCCGACCGCCTCCACGTGAGTCACCCGCCATGCGCCCGAACCGTGTGAAGCAGCTCCTGAAGGCCGGCAAGCCGGCGGTCGGCACGTGGCTGTCGCTCGGCAGCATCACCGCCGCCCGCTTCCTCGCCCGCAGCGGGTTCGACTACCTGACCGTGGACGTTGAACACAGCCTCGTTGATATCGCCACCACCACGCACATGATGGGGGCCATCGCCGACGCCGGCGGCATCGCCCTGGCCCGCGTGCCGAGCAACCGGCACGACCACATCAAGCGGATCCTGGACAACGGCGGGCACGGTGTGGTGGTGCCGATGGTGAACACCCGCCAAGAAGCGGACGAGGCGGTGCGTGCGTGCCTGTACGCCCCGCGGGGCAACCGCAGCGTCGGCGGCAGCGTCCACGCCTTGAACTGGGGTGCCACACCGGCCGACTACTACAAGAAGGTGGACGACGAGGTGCTGATCGTGTTGCAGTGCGAGCACATCGACGCGGTGCGGAACTTCGACGACGTGTTCGGCGTGCCGGGCATCGACGCCGTGTTCGTGGGGCCGAACGACCTGATGGCCACCATGCGGGCACCCGACGGCAGCCCGCCGACGCCAGAGGTGTTCGAGGAAGCGTTGCAAGACATCCTCGCCGGGTGCAAGCGGTTGGGTGTGGCGGCCGGGTTGCACACGTTCAGTACCGACGACGCCAAGCGGCGGATCGCGGAAGGGTGGCAGCTCATCGCCGTGAACAGCGAGCTGAAGTTCATGACCGACGGCGCGGCGAAAGTGGTGGCCGCGCTCGGCGGGACCGCGGGCGAAGTGGCGAAGTATTGAGTGGAACCGGGAACGCAGTGACCGGGTGGGTTTGTGTCCACCCGGTCACTCCGTTCCCGGTTCCAGTTCACCCGTCCGGGTCGGCCAGGATTTCTCGCAAACGCTCCGCCAGCACCGGCGGGAAGCGGTCGGGCCAGGTGTCGTCGATCAGGCCGACGCCAAGAAGATCACGGATGTGGACTCGGTCCTTCATCCGCCATGTGGTCAACTTCATCCGCACGAGCGGTTCGAGAGCGATGAGCCAGAACTTCGGACCGCGGACCCGTTCACCCAACTCGGCCGACTGCAACACGTCACCTGAGCGGACGAACTCACCGGCGAAGGTGAAGAACACGCCCGACCGCAACTTGCCGTCGGGTCGGTCCACGAACGCCCCAAGCGGCTCTGCCGGAACGTGATCGAACCCGACCGCGTCCATCAATTGCACGACGGCCGGGAAATCCTCGCGGCGAACGAGCAGATTCACTTCGGGAGTGTTGCGTGTTGCCCCTTCGTCCACCGTCGCCACCCACGCCGCCACCGCGTTCCCGCCGATGACGGCGTATTCAACGCCGGCCGTGTCGAGTGCGGCACAGGTGCCGAGCAACCGTTCTTCGACGCGCTGGACCGCACGGAACATGCGCTCCCAGGTGTCGGGGCGAGTGGGCATTTCTGCCATGCGAACCACCGGGTTTGTAGGTCGTGGTCGAGCAGGTCCGGAACGGACCGTGAGGCCCGACGGCCAGCCACTCTTCGAAGGGTGATTGGCTGTCGGGCCTCACTCCCGCTCCGCGGTCGTTCGACCACGACCTACACGATCAGCTCGAATACACCTGCTCGGCCGCGGCGACGCCCGCCCCCGGTGTGATCTTCACCCCCGCCCCGTGCAGCACCGTTTCCAGCGCGGCGAGCACCAGGAACACGCTGCTCGGCTTGCTGTTCACCCCCATCAGCCCGATCCGCCACGCCTTCCCCTTGAAGTCGCCCAGGCCGCCGCCGATCTCGATGCCGAAGTCGGTCAGCATCCGCTTGCGGCAAGCCATGTCATCGACCCCGTCGGGGATCCGCACGGCGTTCAGTTGCGGCAGTTGGTTCGCCGGGTTCGCCGTGTACTTGAACCCCACCGCTTCCAGCCCGGCCTTCAGCGCCAGGTGGTTCTTCTGGTGCCGTGCCCACCGCGCCTCCAGCCCCTCTTCCAACACGATGCGAAGCCCCTCCCGCAGGGCGTACACCATGCTGATCGGGCCGGTGTGGTGGTACGCGCGGTCGCCGCCCCAGTAGGCGTCGATGAGCGACAGGTCGAAGTACCAGCTCTGCACCTTCGTCTTGCGGGCTTTCAGCGCGGCCATCGCCCGCTCGCTGAACGTGACCGGCGACAGCCCCGGCGGGCAGCCCAGCCCCTTCTGCGAGCAACTGAACGCGGCGTCGATGCCCCACTCGTCCACCTTCAGCGGGCTGCACCCCAGGCTGGTCACGCAGTCGGCGATGAGCAGCACGTCGAACTCGCGGCACAGCTTGCCCACCGCCTCCATGTCTTGCATCGCGCCGGTGCTCGTCTCGGCGTGGACCAGTCCGACCACCTTCGGCCGCACCTTCTGGATCGTCTCCCGCAGCACGTTCAGGTCGATCGTCTGACCCCACTCGGCCCTCAGCGTGGTGAGTTCGGCCCGGCTCCGCTCGGCGATCTCGATCATGCGGTTGCCGAAATAGCCGACGCTGCCGACCACCACCTTGTCGCCCGGCTCGACGAGATTCACCAGGCACGTCTCCATGCCCGCGGTGCCGGTGGCCGAGATGGGGATCGTCATCCGGTTCTTCGTCACGAACACCTGCCGCAGCATCTCGGCGGTCTCGGCCATGATCTCCAGGAACTGCGGGTCGAGGTGCCCGAGCAGGGGGGTGGTCATGGCCGTCAGCACCCGCGGGTGGGCGTCGGACGGGCCTGGGCCGAGGAGCAGGCGGGGCGACGGGGCGAGTTGGCCGGGGATGGTCATAGCGGTTCGCGGGAGTGTGAAACGGATGCGGGTAGTGTATCCGCCGGGCGGGTCGGAGTCCCGAAGGGACGACAGCCAGTAGCCCAGGGCGCAAGCCCCAGGGTAGAATGCCACCATGACCACTCTGCGATTGAAAACCGACCTGCGATGTGGCGCGTGCGTGGCGTCGATTCGCCCGCTGTTCGACGCCGAGCCGGGGGTGCAAAGCTGGACCGCCGACGTGAGCACGCCGGACAAGCTGCTGACGGTGGAAGGGAACGACATCTCCGCGAAGCGGGTCGGCGAACTGCTGAACGCGAAGGGGTATCACGTGCTGGGTGAGGTGTTCAACCCCACCTCCCCCCCTGTGGGGGAGGTCGTCGGAACCGCAGGTTCCGGCGGGTGGGGG
>JANNQE010000161.1:0-2273 GCA_031441625.1 Planctomycetia bacterium | reverse complement strand
GGGTATTGGTTTGGGGGGGGTGGTGTCTTCGCCGCTCGCCATGCGAGCGGGACAGGCCCGCTCGCTGTGCTCGCGGCGAAGACCTCAGCCCGTATTGACGCACCCGCCGAGTCCGCGTATCTAGCGCCGTTTCCGCATCCCGTTCGAGATTGCGCCGATGACCACCCCCGCCTCCGTCCCGCTGTGCGACATCCTGGGCCAGTACAAGCGGCTGCAGCCGGAAATCGATGCCGCCGTGCTACGGGTGCTGGCGTCCGGCCAAGTGATCCTCGGCCCGGAGGTGACGGCGTTCGAGAAGGAGTTGGCCGACTACTGCGGGGCGAAGTTCGGCCTCGGGTGCGGCAGTGGCACCGACGCCCTGTTGCTCGCGTTGCACGGCCTCGACATCGGCCCCGGCGACGAAGTCATCCTGCCACCGTTCACCTTCTTCGCCACCCTCGGCAGCATCCTGCGCGTCGGGGCCACGCCGGTGTTCGCGGACATCGACCCGCTCACGTTCAACATCGACCCGGACGAAATCGAGAAGAAGATCACGCGGCAGACGAAGGCGATCATGCCGGTTCACTTGTTCGGCCAGTGTGCCGACATGGAGCCGATTGAAGCGCTGGCGTCGCAGTTCGGGCTGCACGTCATCGAGGACGCGGCGCAGTCGCACGGGGCGTGCTACGAGCGGCGGAAGTGCGGCACGCTCGGCGTGGTCAGTTGCTTCAGCTTCTACCCGAGCAAGAACGTCGGCACGCTCGGCGACGCGGGGGCGGTGACGACCTCCGACGAGGCCGTGTACAAGAAGATGGTGGCCTTCCGGAACCACGGCAGCGAGGTGAAGTACTTCCACAAGTACGTCGGGTGGAATGCCCGCATCGACGCCATCCACGCGGCCATCCTGCGGGTGAAGCTGCCGCACACGGAGGCGTGGATTGCCGGCCGGCGTGCGGCGGCGAAGCGGTACGACTCGCTCATCGAAGAGTACCGGCTGAACGGCGTCTTCCACCGCCCGGTGGTGAAGCCCTACGGCCGGCACTCGTTCAACCAGTATGTGGTGCGGGTGGCCCCGCACGACCGCGACGCGATGGTGGCCCACCTGAAGAAGGAGGGCGTGGGCTGCGAGATCTACTACCCGCTGAGTTTGCACCAGCAGGAGTGCGTGGCGCACATGGGGTTCAAGGAAGGCAGCTTCCCGCACAGCGAGGCGGCGGCGAAGGCGGTGTTGGCGCTGCCGATGTTCCCGGAGATCACCGAGGCGCAGCAGCGGCGGGTGATGGACGTGTGCGCCGGGTACGTGCGGCAGACTGCGAAGCTGGTGGCGTAGTCGGCTGGCGGGACCGATCGTCTGTGAGCCCGACGCGCGCGCTATCTGTTACCCACGTCGTGGGGTGGCGTGTGGTTGTGGGAGGCGGGGCGTTGGCCGAGTTCCAGGCCGAGGACGATGTCGGCCAGCCGCTGGTACCCCCACCACAGCGACTGCCCGTCGCTCCGCCGCCCCTGGTACCCGCCCAGCTTGGCCACCGCATCCACGAACTCCCGCACCGTGCGTGTTCGCCGCCCCCGCCGGTCCAATCGCGTCACCGCCTGCAACTCGGCCTCACTCGCCCCCGCCCCCTCCTCCGGAGTGGCGTCCCGCACCCACCGCAGTTGCAACACCCGCACCGCCCCCACCTGCACCACCGCCGTCCGCCCCGGACGCCCGCCCGCCCCGCGACCCCACCTGCACCGCCCCCGTCGCCACCGCACTCACCGCCCAGCGGCCGTCATCACGTGCGAGAGCGTGTCGTCGGCCAACTCCGCCCGCCGGTCCTGACACAGCCGCAGCAGGAAGTGCCCGCCGCCGTCCACCGCCGACGCCATAGCCGCGTAGCAGTCCGCCCCGCGGGGGCGGGCTGCCGTTCTGCCCGTTCCACACGAACCAGTCGCCCCTGGCGAAGGCGTAATTCACCCCGCCGATCCGCCCGAAGGTGGCGTGGCTGATCGGCTCCGGCCGCACCTCGCTCGGGCACACGAACGTCTTCACCACGTTCCCGCTGGCCGCCATGTTCGTCAGGTCGCCGTACACGGCCTCCGGGTTGATGCCCTTGTCGATGTTGTCCTGCTCGATGTACGGCAGGATGCGGGCGTGCGGGCCGACGTAGTTGACAGTGACGGCCGTGGGCGAGGTGCGGGTGATGAGCGCGGTGGGCGGCCATGTTGCTCAGCGTGTTCACGTGCCGCTCGACGACGGTGTCGTCGTACAGGGCGTTCCCGCACCGCAAGCCCCACACCTTGATCGGCTTGCCGTC
>JANNQE010000160.1:0-4947 GCA_031441625.1 Planctomycetia bacterium | reverse complement strand
TCCTTGCTGATGAACACGCCCAGCGCCCGGCCGGGCACGGCCGCCTTGAGCGGGCGGTACTCGTGGAAGTTGTGGTGCAGGATGGCGGTGCCCTGGGTGGCGGTCATCATGCGGGTGCGGAGGCCGATGAGCGCGCGGGCGGGGATGTCGAACTCGATGTGCGTGGTCGCCCCGTGGTTCTCCATCTTCATGCACTCCCCCTGCCGCTCGAGCACCAGCCGCATGACGCTGTTCGAGTGCTCGGTCGGCACCTCCACCACCAGGAACTCGATCGGCTCGCACGTCCGCCCGTTCATCTCCTTCAGGATCACCCGCGGCTTGCCGACGGCCACCTCCATGCCCTCCCGCCGCATACTTTCGAGCAGCACGCCCAGGTGCAGCATCCCCCGCCCGCTCACGATGAACTCGCTCTCCCGCTCGCCCGGCCGCACCCGCAGGGCCACGTTGTGCTGAAGCTCTTTGTCCAGGCGGTCGCGGAGTTCGCGGCTGGTGCAGGGCTTGCCGTCCTGCCCGGCGAACGGCGAGTCGTTCACCTTGAACAGCATGTCCAGGGTCGGCTCGTCGATGGTCAGCGGGGGCATGGGCAGCGGGTTGTCGAACTCGCAGATGGTGTCGCCGATGTCGGCGTCGTCGAGGCCGACCACACAGCAGATGTCGCCGGCGCGGATCTCCTCCACCTCCTTGCGGGCCAGGCGGTCGAACTCGAGCAACTGCACCACCGTGTCGGGGAAGGTGCTGCCGTCCTTCTGCTTCACCACCGTCACCCGCTGGTTCTTCTTGATCTTGCCGGCGAACACCCGCCCGACGGCGATCTTGCCGACGAACTCGCTGTACTGGAGCGCCATCACCTGCATTTGCAGCGGCAGGGCGTCGTCGCCGACCGGCGGCGGCACGGTGTCCAGGATGGCGTCGAAGAGCGGTTTCAGGTTCTTCGGCTCGACGGTCATGTCGGTGGTGGCCACCCCGTTCCGCCCGCTGGCGTAGATGACCGGGAAGTTGGCCTGGTCGTCCGTCGCCCCGAGTTCGATGAACAGGTCGAACACCATGCTGTGAATTTCGTCGATGCGGGCGTCCGGGCGGTCAATCTTGTTGATCACCACGATCGGCTTCAGCCCACAGGCGAACGCCTTCCGCAGCACGAAGCGGGTTTGCGGCAGCGGCCCCTCGGCACTGTCCACGAGCAGGAACACGCCGTCGGTCATCTTCAAGATCCGCTCCACCTCCCCGCCGAAGTCGGCGTGGCCGGGGGTGTCGATCAGGTTGACTTTCACGTCCCCCAATCGGATGGCGCAGTTCTTGGCCAGGATGGTGATGCCGCGCTCACGCTCCTGATCGTTGCTGTCCATGATGAGGCCGTGCTGCCCGCCGACGAGCTTGTCCAGCTCCTCGGTGCGGAACAGCCCGGACTGGCGGAGCATCTGGTCCACCAGGGTGGTCTTGCCGTGGTCGACGTGGGCGATGACGGCGACGTTGCGGAGGTCGGTGCGCTTCATGGGTCCGGGAGCGGTTCGTGGCACGAGAGGCGATCAACGGAGCATTGTAGTGGCGCGGGCCGAACGTGCGAGAGAAGAACGTGTGAGCGGTGCGAAAGTGCGACAAGGGTGGTGCCACGAGTTGTCGGCACCGCCCGATTTCACCGCCGGCCCGCGTTCGGGTGGCCGGCGGGTGGGGGTGGGCACCTACCATCTTGAAATGTCCCGTCGCCCACTGGCGAGCCACCCGTGATCGCGTGCCTTCAGCCCCCGCCCGTCGCCGTGCCGTTCCGCTTCGACCCCACCACCCGGTTCGCCGCGTGGCTGGCCGTCGACGACCCGGCGATGGGCGGGCAGTCGCGGAGTGCCCTGATCCCCACCGACGGCGGCACGGCCTGCTTCACGGGGGAGGTGTCGCTCGCGAACGGCGGCGGGTTCTGCTCCGTGCGGTCACCCGACTTCCCCCCGGTGCCGGACGCAACCGCTGTTGCACTCCGGGTGCGGGGCGACGGCAAGACGTACAAAGTGTGCCTGCACACGAGATACATGCTGCCGGGCACGTCGTACCGGGCGAACCTCGACACCCGGCCGGGCGAGTGGCAAGACGTGTCCATTCCGCTCGCCGATTTCGTACTGATGCGGTTCGGCGCGCGGGCCGGCATTGCCCCCGCCGACCCCGCCCGCGTGACGGCCGTTTCGCTCCTCATCGCCGACCGCCAGGAGGGGCCGTTCGCCCTGGAGTTGGCCCACGTCGGGTTGGTACAGTGCCTCCCGCGTGGTATGACATCAGAACACTGACCCGCACCGCCGGAGACCCGCAATGGCCGCCACCGTTGCCCCGCCCGAGACCGACACCGACACCGACGTGCGGACCAAGCGTCAGCCGCCGTATGCGGTGATCCTGCACAACGACGATATCAACACCTTCGAATTCGTTGTCGGGGTGGTTCAGAAGGTATTTAGCTACACGCTGGAGAAGTGCGTGCAACTGGTGCTCCAGGCGCACGAGAGTGGGCGGAGCGTGGTGTGGAGTGGCAGCCTGGAAGTGGCCGAACTGAAGGCCGACCAAATCCACTCCTGCGGCCCCGACCCCGACCAGAAGGGCAAGGGGGCACAACCCCTGCGGGTGAGCCTGGAGCCTTTGGCGTGAGGCTGTCCGTACAATGAAATGAAACGCCCGGAGGACGTGTGACATGGCGACGACGACGATCCCACGCACGCCCGCCGAACTCGCCCGGCTCGGGGGAGATGTGTTCGACCGCTGCGTGCGGCCGGTATTGCGGCCGGAAGATGACGGCCGCTTCGTGGCCGTCGATGTGGACAGCGAGGAGTACGAGATCGACGAGGACGACTACTCGGCCGTGATGCGGCTGAAAGCGCGGGTGCCTTCCGCCGACGTGTGGCTCGCTCGGGCCGGCAGCCCGACCACCTACCGCATCGGGTTTGGGCGATGATCCAGGGCACGGTGAACGCCCGCATGGAAGCGGTGGTGCGACTCCATCTGCAAGGGCCGAACGGCTCGACCGCGGCCGTGGATGCGGTCGTTGACACCGGCTTCACGTCCGCGCTGACGCTCCCGCCCGGCGTCATCAACTCGCTCGGTCTGGTCAGGCAGACCAGCGGGAGTGCAGTTCTCGCCGACGGCACGGTACGCCAGTTCGACATCTTCACCGTGGAGGTCGATTGGGCCGGCACGTTACGGAGTGTGCTGGTGTCCGCTGTCGGCACTGAAGTGTTAATGGGCATGCGGTTACTCGCCGGACACCAACTCCTGGTCGAGGCCAATCCGGGTGGCATCGTCGAGATCACCCCGATTCCTTGAAATGATTCGATTCGACTCAATTTGACGCTCGCATCGGGTCAACCGCCCGCCTACCCTGCCGGCGGGCGAGTGGAGAAGCTACTCGCCCGCCGACAGGGTCACGGACGGTTGCGGAACAACGCAAGTCTGCGTAAACACTGGTTCGACGGCGGAGGGCTTTGGCGTGGTTGTCGAGGGAGCTGCGGCCCACTTGCGACAGATGCTCGGGGAGGCCGGGTTCGACCCTGCCCGCCCCGACCCGGCGTTGGCCTGGCCGATTTTCCAACGGTTCGTCTCCGTGCCGATCGAGTCCGGTGGCGGGCGGGAGTGCGAGGAGGTCTGGTTCGAGGCCGGCGACGGCGACCCGGCGAAAGGATGGTCGGGGTATTTCGACTTTGTCCGTATGTTCGACCAGTACACCGAGAACGACGCCTGCTGGCACGAGGCGATCACCGCCCATTTCGCATGCCCGCCGGACGCACGCCTCGGCCTGCGGGACAGTGTTCACGCGGACTTGAGCGACCTGCCAGCCTTCTTCCGGGAGGTGGAGAGATCGGCTTCCTTCCGGGCTGGGCTGGCGTACTCAGGTTGGTCGTTCGAGGTAAGCGTCGATAGTCCGTCGTGACGCGGGCGGGTGGGTACAGAGCAATGGCACGCCGAACCAAGCGATGCAGCAGACGGCGGGGCATGACTCTTTTTTGGGAGTTCAAAGCTCACCCGTGCCCCGCCGCTGCTGAGCTGGGTCGTAGGCCGGCACCTGATTTCCCCACCCCGCCGGCTTTTCCCTTCCCCTGCCCTTCCCGCTCCGTTACGCTCGGGCATCCCACGAGGCCGCTCCGATGGACCCGTCCCGCCGTCAGTTCTCCGCCCAGGTGCTCGGCTCGCTCGTCGCCTACGGGCTGATCGAAACCCTCTGGTCCCGCGACCTGCTCGCCGACGAGGTGAAGCCGACCGTCGGGGCGTGGCTCAAAGACCTCATCGAGATCTGCAAAGACCTGAAGGGCCAGAAGCTCACCGACCTCGACTTCCAGAAGAAGATGGAGAGCCTCTACAAGAAGGTCGATCTGAAGGAACTCGTCACGCTGGTGAAGCTCGACGACATCGAGAAGAAGGTGAAGCTGCCCGACAGCGGGGCGTCGAGTTCGGGCATCGACTTCAAGGCCATCGACGGCCTGCCGGCGGACGTGGGGTTCGGGCGGCAGATCTTCGGGTGCAAGAAGGGGCGGAGCATCGTCCCGCACGGGCACTCCAACATGTGTACCGGGTTCATCGTCCTGAAGGGCGAGTGGGAGGGCAAGCACTTCGACCGCGTGGAGACGGAGAAGGAGCACTTCGTCATCAAGCCGACCATCGACCAGAAGTTCACGGCCGGCGGGGTGTCAACCATCTCCGACCACAAGGACAACATCCACTGGTTCAAGGCGGTGTCCGAGGTCGGGTTCATCTTCAACGTCCACGTGATCGGGTACGACAACACCATTAAGGGCAACTCCGGCCGGATGTACCTCGACCCGGACGGCGAGAAGCTGAAGGGCGGGCTGATCCGCGCGCCGAAGATGACCTCCGAGGAGTGCCACAAGAAATACGGCTGAGCTGAATCCGCGCTGCCACCGCCTGCGAATGGTCGGGCGGGTGCGACACTCTGGTCGCGGGGGGGCGCCGCCCCCCCCCCCC
>JANNQE010000159.1:0-2642 GCA_031441625.1 Planctomycetia bacterium | reverse complement strand
GTCGACCTGCTCAAGGTGCTCGACGCGAACGGCGGCTGACACCACCCCCCACACACTCAGGAGGCTCACATGGCGGAAGAACAAATGCTCGACGAGGTCACCGCACCCGATGGGAGTAAGCGGCGGTTGGGGAATAAACTGCCCAACCGGTCGTCCACCCACTCCTGGCCGGTGTTCGCCGCTGACCCGACCAAGGCCAAGCTCATCCCGCGGGGCGAGTGGGACGCGCTGCTGGCCAACTACGACAGCCTGAACGATTTCGACCCGGCCGTCCCCTACGTCCACGACCAGGGCACCGTCGGACAGTGCAACGCCGACGCCACCGCCTCGCTCATTGAGTTCACCCGTTACCGCCAGTCGCTCCCGTCCGTCAAGCTGTCGGCCGCCGACCTGTACCACCGCATCAACGACGGAGTCGACCGCGGTTCCCTCCTCGAAGACGCCATCCGCGAGGTGATGGACCGCGGCATCGGTACGGCCGACACGAGCGGGCTGCGGTGGAAGAACGGCGAGTTCAAGGGGCCGGCCCCGGCCGCCGAGCGCGCGCGGCACAAGGTGATCGAGGCCTACCTGTGCCCGTCCTTCGACCACTGCTTCTCGGCCGTGCTCCAGGGGTTCGGCCTGGTGTCCGGCATCCTGTGGTACGACTCGTACACGCCGGACGCCGACGGCTGGTTGCCGCCGCCCGGTGGCAGGTCCGGCGGGCACGCCATCCTCGGCTACAAGCCGGCCCGGCGGGGCAGTAAGTACGGCATCTGGCACTGCAACTCGTGGGGGACCGGGTTCGGGCGGAACGGCCGGTTCGTCATCCCGGAGTCCGCTTACAACGGGCCGATCGGCGGCTGGTGGGCCGCCCGCGCGGTCATCGACGAGGGCGTCTGATGCTCCCCCTACTCCTCCCCCTGCTGGCACTCCCGGCCGCCGACCTGTGGGGCGGGTACAACCGCTCCGCGACCGCCACGAGCGCGGCCGTCTCCCCGCCCGACGAGTACCCGCTCGCACTCGCCCGCGTCCGTGCGGGCGACCGGGCGTTGCTCGTCATCGGTCCGGATGTCCCGGCCCTCAACGAAGGCCCCCTCTACCGCACCCCGAGCCTGCTGGACTTCGAGCCGGGCGTGTACGACTGCTGGAACGAGAACGGGGTGCCCACGATGCAACGCCGACCCACCCTCGTGCCGCCGCCGGTGCGCCTCCACGCACTCACGTTGAGCCCGGCGGTCTTCCCACAGTGCACAGGCCCTAACTGCCGGTAACCCGAAATCCCGCCGGCCGCCCGGCGGCTTCGATCCCCCACACACTTGGAGCACGCATGACCTGGGCTGCCCTCATCGCCGCACTGATCGAGGTGTTCGGACCGATCCTGGTGGAATGGCTGAAGCGGTGGCTGGAGGACCGGCTGAAGACGGCCGCCACCCACCTGCCGGAGCCGACCTCGTTCGCCCACCACTCGGCCCCGCCCGCCGCCCTGTTCGACAAGGCCATCTCCCTCCTCCCGCCGCTGGCGTTCGCCCGCCGCACCCTCCTCCGGCGGTTGCGGGCGTCGGCGGTCAAACGGGCCGACGCCCTCATGAGCGGGCAAGCGGTCGCCGTGCTGACCGCTGACGAGCGAGCCGAGTTGCGGGAAGCGGCCGGCGCGGCCGGGAACGAATGAGACGACTTGCCATGAACCGCTCTTCCGTGCATAAGCCCCGGACACTGACGTCCGGGGTTGTACTTTCGGGGTTCAATCCAGCTTCGCCAGGAACCCCTCCACACTGGTCGCCACCTCGTACCTCGCCGGCTGGGACTGCCCTTCCGCGAGCGCCGCGAAATGGGCCTTGGCACAATCGATCTTCCCGCTCGCAGTGGCCAACAAATCGGCCTGATCCAGCGACGGCTTGGTCTCGACGACGAAGTACAGCCGTTCGATCCCGTCGCGGGAGACGAGCACCGCCCAGTCCGGGTTGTAAGTCCCGAGCGGGGTTGGCACGACGAACCAGCCGGGCAGTTTGGCGAACACCTTCACCGCCTCGTTGTTGTCCAGCTTCTCCGCGAACTCTTTCTCCTTGGCCGAGTCGTACACCACCTGCTCGTGCAGCCCACGCTTCACGTACACCAGGTTCTGGAGGTAGCCGGTCAGTTCATTCTCCTCGAACAGACTCTGCGCATAGTATTCATCGCCGCCGATCTTCTGGTACTTGATCCCGTCGACGAGTAACCGCTGCTTCACCTTCTCGATGGCGGTGCCGGCCAGCTCGACGAACTGCTGCGGGTTCGCCCGGAAGTCGTCCAGCCGCCCACTCTCCAGCAGGATCTTGTGCAGCGTCCGCCGGGTCAGGTGGGTCCGCTCTTCGAGCACGGTCAGGATGTCCGGCAGCGGCACATCCCCTTCCTCCACCCGCATCGGGGCCGAGGTGCTCGTCTCTTTCGCTTGCACGCCACCCTCGGTTACGTCGATGCCAGCCGTCCGCACTCGCGCGTGGGTTCGCGTGACCGGCGGCATGTTGGTGATGGCCTGAGCCGCCTGACGGGTCAGGACGGCGGCGTCGAAGCGCACGCGGTACGTCGTCTTGTGTTTGATCCGATCCCAGAGTGACTGGAAGTCGGCCCCAAGCAGCACCTCCTTCCGCAGCTTCACCGGTTTGCGATCGTCGGCGTCCTTC
>JANNQE010000158.1:0-4814 GCA_031441625.1 Planctomycetia bacterium | reverse complement strand
CGCTGCGCGGCTCGAGCAACGCAACCGTCTGACGAAGGCGAAAGCGGAGTTGGACAAACTCCGCAAGGAGGTGCGGCAGATCGAGAAGGAGTTCGGCAAGACGAAGGAGGACGAGAAGGCGAAGCGGCAGGAACTGCACGAGAAGGCCGAAGTGAAGCGGGCCGCGATCAAGAAACTGGAGCCGACCATCCCGCCGACGGAGGTGTTCTTGGGCGTGGAGGACGGCACCGCTGCCGCCTACGGCACCGCCCCGCGGAACCTGCATGTGCAGAGCCGCGGCAACTACACCACGCCGGGCGAGGAAGCCCCGGCGGAATTCCTGCGCATCGTGTCCGGTGAATCGCAGACACCGTTTGCGCTCACGAAAACCAACACCGCGGGCAAGACGAAAGCGAACATGACGCGGTTCGGGTCGGTGCGCGACCGCAGCGGGCGGTTGGAGTTGGCAAACTGGTTGACTGATCCGAAGAACCCGCTGACCGCCCGCGTGATCGTCAACCGCGTGTGGCAGCACCACTTCGGAGAGGGGTTGGTGCGGACGCCCGACAACTTCGGCCGGTTGGGCGAGCGGCCCACGCACCCGGAGTTGCTCGACTGGCTGGCGTGCGAGCTGGTCACACCCACCGAAGGCCGCCCGTGGCAGTTGAAACGGCTGCACAAACTCATCCTGCTCTCTAAGACCTACCAGCAGGCGAGCGGCACTCCCCCCGACACCGATTCTGACAACCGCCTGCTGTCGTGCTTCCCCCGCCGGCGACTCGACGCCGAATCGCTCCGCGATTCGATCCTCTTCGTCAGCGGCCAACTCGACCGCACCGTCGGCGGCACGACCCACATGGGCAACAACCTGGATTACGTGGGCGACGTGAAGTACGACACGACTCGCCGGAGCATTTACCTGCCGGTCTTCCGCGGTAAGCTTTTCCCGTATTTCATCACGTTTGACTATCCCGACCCCGGCGTGACGGTGGGCAAACGCGCCACCACCACCGTCGCCCCGCAGGCGCTGTTCCTGTTGAACAACCCGTTCGTCAAGGACCTGGCCGAAGATCTGGCGGACCGGGTGACGGAAGCGAAGACCGCCCCGGAGCGGGTGACGCGGCTGTACCAGTTGACGGTGCAACGAAAGCCGACCGCCGCTGAAGGCGAGCGGGTGCTCGGGTTCGTGAGTTCTTACGCCAAATCGCAGACGGATGCGGCGAAGGCGGAGCGAGCGGCGTGGGCGGCGGCGGCACAGGCGGTGTTCGCGTCGTCCGAGTTCTGCACCGTCGAGTGACAACCGTTTGTCACTGGCTCGCGGGGTTTCGGGGGCGGAACACGCGGACGGCCGACGGCGGGTTCTTCCCCAACTTCGCCGTCGGGCGGACGGGCCGGCGGACGAACTCGCCCCCGCAGTTCGGGCACGTCCCGCCGAGTACGCCGTCCGCGCACGCCACGCAGAAGGTGCATTCGAACGAGCAGATGCGGGCGTCGGGCGAGTCCGGCGGCAGGTCGCGGTCGCACCTCTCGCACCCCGGTCGCAGTTCGAGCATCGCACTTCCCCGGTGTTGACAGATTCCCCCGCTCAGGATATCCGCCCTCACTTCCTGATGGAATCGCCCTGATGTGGCACCGCTGGCTGTCCGCGGTCGGGTGCGGCCTCGCGCTCGCCCCGGTCGGCTGCTTCCTGATCCCGAACCCGCCCACGGCCATCGGCCGGAAAGGGGTGTTCCGGGAAGACGCACCGACTGATGAGCAGATCTTGTTCGACACGCGGCTGATCGAACAGCCCGTCGGCGAGTCGTACCTCACCCGCGGGCTGTGGGCCGTCGGGTCCGATCCGCTGCCGCACCAGTTGTCGGCACTGCTGGCCGCGAACGGCGTGCGGGTCGGGCTGGTGTCCGGGCCACCGCCGGCCGAGTTCGACAAGCTGGTCGCGGGTGCAGGTTCTGCCGTCGCCGCGACCCTCCGCAGTGGGCTGGCGGGCAAGCCGAAGCTCATTCCGGTGAACGGCCCGCTCGACCGATGTACCGCCGACGTGACCGACGCCCTCACCGCCGACAAGCGGAAGGTGTCACTCACCGCCGTCGAGTGCGGCGTCATCGCCACGGGCACCCCGGAAGCGGGCGGGCGGGTGACAGTGAGGTGTCAGTTGCTCCTGCGGCACGGCGACAAGCGGCCGTGGTGGACGGCCACCGACGACGGCAGTTTCGAGCGGACCGACGAGCGGACGAAGGAGGGGTTTCCGGCGCTCGTGTTCGAGGTGTCACTGACACCGAACGAAACACTGGTGGTCGGCCCCACGGCCGAATCCGAAGACACCCTCGGCGGGGTGTTCTTCTTCACCCCGGATCAGGCCAAGCAGCGTGTGCTGGTGCTGCGGGCGAAGGGCGAGCGTTAGCCCGACGCGCGAGCGAGGGAGGTGCGGGCAAGCCCGCGGGTGATGCGGGCGGGCAGGAACGGCCCCTCGTAAACCAGCCCGGTGTAAAGTTGAATGAGGGTCGCACCGGCGTCGAGCATGGCCCGTGCGGATGTCACGTCGTCGATGCCACCGCAGCCGATCACCGTCGCCGCATCGCCCACCCGCTTGCGGATGGCGGCCACCCGCTCGCGGGCGATCTCGGTCAGCGGGCGACCGCTCCGCCCGGCCGGTTCGCCGTTCGGTGCCGTGCAGCCGAGCGTGTTCGTGGCGATCAGCCCACTCGCCCCGGCGGCCATCACCGCGCCCGCGGCGGCGTCCAAATCTGTGCCGCTCAACTCGGGGGCCACCTTCACCAGCACCGGCTTGCCGACCGCCACCGCCCGCACCGCCGTCACCAGCCGGCTCAGCCACTGGGGAGTTTGCAGCGCCCTCAGGCCGGGCGTGTTGGGCGAACTCACGTTGATGGTGACGAAATCGGCGTGCGGGGCGACGACGGCGGCGGCGGCGGCATAGTCGTCGGCCGTCTGTTCCACCGGCGTGGCTTTGTTCTTGCCCACGCTGACGGCAATCGGGATCGGCGGGCGAAGGCCGCGCCGAGACTGCGTTCCCAGTGCCCTCGCCAGTGCGTCGGCCCCGTGGTTGTTGAACCCCATTCGGTTGACGAGTGCGCCGCTGTCCGGCTCGCGGAACATCCGCGGCTTGTCGTTCCCCGGCTGGCCCTTCGGCGTGACGGTGCCCAACTCCAGGAAGCCGAAGCCGAACGCCCACCACGCGAGCGGGGCCTCGCCGTTCTTGTCCATGCCGCCGGCCAGCCCGACCGGGTTGGGGAAGGTGAGGCCGAGCGTGCGGACGGGCACCGGCCGCGGGCGGGCGAAGGCGTGCAACAGCCGGCACGCGACCGGCACCCGCGAAAGCAGCGTCGTGCCGGCCATCACCGCGGTGTGCGCGAATTCGGCGTTGCACTGGAACAGCAGTGGGCGGACGAGTGAGGTGTACACCATGACCGCATTTTACGACCGCCCGTAGAACAGCCACATGGACAGCGTTGCACCACGCCGACGGAGCTGGCTCGCCTTCCTGCGGGACACCACCTTTCGCTCGCTCCGGCACGCCGACTACCGCCTGTACTTCGCCGGGCAAGCGGTGTCGTTCACCGGCAGTTGGGTGCAGAGCACGGCGCTCATGTGGTCGGTGTACGCGCTCACCGAAAACCCCATGTGGCCGCCGCTGGTGCTGGTGGCCACCGTCGGGCCGACGATGCTGCTCGGCGCGGTCGGCGGGTCGCTCGCGGACCGCTTCCCGAAGCGGCCGCTCATCATGGGGTGTCAGGTGCTGTTCTTGTTCAACGCGGTGGCTCTGGCCGCTCTCATGTGGTCGGGCCTGGCCGAGCCGTGGGTGGTGCTGGTCATGTCGGCGTGGAACGGCGTCATCCAGGCGGTCGACATCCCCGCACGGCTGGCGTTCGTGCCCGAATTGATCCCGAAAGACGACCTGATGAACGCCGTCGGGCTGAACTCGCTGCTCTTCAACCTGGGGCGGGCGGTGGGGCCGGCGCTCGCCGGGCTAGTGTTCCTGGCGAGTCGCGGGCTGATGGGCGAGAGCGCCGACTCGCTGGCCGTCACCCGCGTCGGGGCGACAGCGTGTTTTCTGATGAACGCGGTCAGTTACGCGGCGGTGGTGGTCAGCCTGTTGGCGATGAAGCCGGGTGCGACGACGGAGTTGAAGAAGCCCGGCCGCATGTCCGAGGGGTTGCGGTTCGTGTGGCGGAACAAGCCGCTCTCGGCACTGCTGGCGTGTACGTTCTCCGCGAGTGTGTTCGGCTGGCCGCTGCTCACGCTGTTCCCGGCGTACACCCGCACGGTGCTGCACCACGCGGAGAAGGAGTACAGTTGGCTCGTCAGCGCGCTGGGGGCGGGGGCACTGGTGGCGGCGCTGATGAACGCGACTTACGGTTCACTCGCACGGGCGCGACTGTTCGTCGCCGTCGGCTCGATCATCACCGGGGTCGCCGTCGTGGGGATGACGTTATCCACTACGCTTCTGCCAGCGGTACTTTGCGCCACGCTCTTCGGCTTCGGCATGATCCTGTATCTGAGCACCGGGCAGAGCGTGCTGCAACTGAGCACCCCGGACGACGCCCGCGGGCGGGTGATGGCCTTGTGGCCGATGACGCTGAGCGGGGGCGCGGTGGTCGGGCACTTGGCGTGCGGGTGGGCGGCGAACGTGTGGCCGATCCCGCACGTGATGGCGGGCATGTCGGCCGGCGTCGGGCTGACGGCGGCGGTGGTGACGGTGCTGGCGTGGGCGATCCCGCGCAAGCGAAACCCCGTCAGCGGTGGGGAGGTCTCGGGAACGGAGGCCCGACCGTGAGGGAGGGCGCGTGGAGCGGTCCGCGGCCTCCCTCACGGTCGGG
>JANNQE010000157.1:0-12876 GCA_031441625.1 Planctomycetia bacterium | reverse complement strand
GGGGGGGCGGCCCGGGCGCGCCGGCCCACCCCCACTCCGTGGGGGGGGTCCGGGTGCCCCGGGTGTCCCCCCACCCCCTCCGGGCACCCCCGCCCCCCGCTCGGCAGTTCGAGAACTTCCTGTTCAGGCCGCACGGTTGGTCACCCCCATCCGCCGGGCCTCGTTCACCGCCTCGCGGATGCGGGCGAACGGCTCGGCCAGGTCCACCGCCGGGTCGACGCGATCCAGCACACTTTCCAGGGCCGCCCGGTCGTCCGCGTGCCGGGCGTGGTACAGCAGCAGGGCCGAACTCCGCGGGTGCGGGAGGGGCAGCACGTCGGCCGCACTCAACTCCAACCCGTCCGGGCGGATCGCCACCGTCGGGATGTTCAGCTTGGTCCGCAGGGCGAGCGCCGCCACGCTGTCCGTCACAATCAGGCTCGGCGGGGCGCTCGTCTTCTCGATCAGCGTTTTGCCAATCAGTTCGGCGTGCAGGTACTCGGTGAGCGTCGGGCCGTACAGGATTTGCTGGACGCGGTTCGGCTGCACGGCCGTGCTCAGGCGGAACTCGAGCGGCCGGCCCCACGAGTTGGTCAGCAGGTATCCGCCGAGCACCCCGGACGGGTCGGTGAGCAAAGTCAGAAAGCCGAGGGTGAAGGCGGTCGGGTTCGGGTGGGCATGGGCGGCAACGGGGGGGGGGGGGATCGTCGGGGTGTCGGGCACGGCAACGGTCCTGGTGGTCTCGGCACGTCCGCCGACGCGGGCGAGTCGGCTTCGGCATTGATCGGCCGGGCGGGTTGGAGCGAAACATCGGGAATCGGGCGGAAATTGTTGAAGGGGCGACCGGCGGGTCGGCAACCGGCACAGGCGAGCAGGCCGAAACGACTGCTACAGGCGGCACGCGGATGACGCCGATTTCAGCGCGGATGAAGAGGATCAGACAGAATCTTTCACCGCCGAGAACACATGAGGGCACGAGAGAAGCAGAGAGTGTTCGGCCGACCAGGACACCATCGTTCCTTTCTTCCTCATGTGTTCTCATGTGCCCTCGGCGGTGAACGATCTTCTTCCTGATCCGCGTTGATCCGCGCTGAAATCGGCGTCATCCGCGTGCCCTCTTGCTCCCCTACAATGCCTGGTGCCCCTGTCCGGAGCCTGGAATGTCTGCCGAACCGACCGCCGCCAAGCCCTCCCCCGTCGAAGGCATCAAGGACACGTCGAACTACCTCCGCGGGTCGCTCGCCGCCGAACTGGCCGCCGACACCGACCACTTCACGGAAGCGATGAAGCAGCTCGTGAAGTTCCACGGCACCTACCAGCAGGAGGACCGCGACGCCCGCAAGAAGCGGGACAAGCCGGGCGTGGGCAAGGCGTACATGATGATGATCCGCCTGCGGATGCCCGGCGGGGTGATGACCGCCGATCAGTACCTGGGCATGGACGACATTTGCGAGCGGCACGCGAACGGCACCCTGCGGTTCACCACGCGCCAGAGCATCCAGTTGCATGGCGTGCTCAAGAAGAACCTGAAGCAGACCATCGCCGACATCAACGCCACGCTGCTGTCCACCATCAGCGCGTGCGGCGACGTGAACCGCAACGTGATGACGTGCCCGGCCCCGCTGCCCGATGACGTCCGCAAGCTGAACAACGAACTCTGCTTCAAAGTGGCCGACCACCTGACCCCGCACGCCGGCAAGCAGGCGTACCACGAGATCTGGCTGAACGGCGAGAGCGTGACCCCGCCGAGCGAGCCGGAAGTGGCCGAGCCGATCTACGGCAAGCTGTACCTGCCGCGGAAGTTCAAGACGGCGTTCGCCCTGCCCGACGACAACTGCACCGACATCTACGCCAACTGCCTCGGCTTCATGGCCATCGCGGAGAAGGGCAAGCCGGTCGGGTACAACCTGCTCGTCGGCGGCGGCATGGGCATGACCAACAGCAAGCCGGAGACCTTCCCACACCTCGCCAAAGAAGTGTGCTACATCGAACCGGATCAGGTGGTGGCCGCGGCCGAAGCGGTGGTGAAGCTGTACCGCGATCACGGCAACCGCTCGGACCGGAAGCGCGCCCGCATCAAGTACCTGATGGCCGACTGGGGCGTCGAGAAGTTCCGCGAGGTGTTCCACCGCGACTACTTCAACACTCCGCTCGTGGCGGCGAAGCACGCGCCGGTCACGGGCGTTGATTTGCACCTCGGCTGGCACTCGCAGGGCGGCGACAAATGGTTCTACGGGGTGAGCGTGGAGAACGGGCGGGTGAAGGACGAGGGCGACATGCGGCTGCGAACCGGCCTGCGGGAGGTGGTGAAGCAGACGGGGTGTTCCCTCGGCGTGACCGCCCAACAGGACGTGCTGCTCCGCGACATCCCGACCGCGCAGAAAGCCACCGTGGACCGCATCCTGGCCGAACACGGCGTGGCCAAGCCCGAAGCGATCAGCCAGGTGCAGAAGTGGAGCATGGCCTGCCCGGCCATCCCGACGTGCCCGCTGGCGCTGAGCGAGAGCGAGCGGTTCCTGCCCACGCTGGTGGACGAGTTCGAGAAAGACATGGCCGACATGGGCCTCGGTGACACCGCGTTGTCAGTACGGATGACCGGCTGCCCGAACGGGTGCGCGCGGCCGTACAACTCGGACGTGGGCATCGTCGGCCGGAGCGGGGACAAGTACACGCTGTACGTGGGCGGGCGGATCGAAGGCGACCGCCTGAGCTACGAGTTGCAAGACCTGGTGCCGAAGGACCAACTGCTGCCGCGGCTGAAGAAGGTGCTGGCCGTGTACAAGGCCGACCGGCAGGCGGGCGAGGGGTTCGGCGACTTCGTCACCCGCATCGGCAAGGACGCGGTGCTGGCCGTCATCGGGGCGTGAGGGATGATTCCGTAGGGCGGGCCGCCGTCGAGCGGAGCGAGACAAGCCCCGCCGGGACCAAGGAGCGTCCAGGTTGATCCCGGCCGTCATGGAGCGATGCGACGGCCGGGATCGACCCGGCCGCTGATGTGGGGGGGAATTGGACGCGGGGCTCGCGGTCCTGACGGACCTTCTCGGCCCGCCCTACGATGCTATGGCCACCGCCGGCTCGCCCCAGGTGCGAGGATTCCAGCCGGTGCGATCCAACCGCTCGGCGAAGTCGGCCAGGTGTTCCACCACCACGTCGGGGCGGTAGGCGTACCGCTTCAAGTCTTCGCGGCTCGTCCCGCCGCTCAGCACCAGCACCGTGTGGAAGCCGAGTTGCACCCCGCCGAGGATGTCCGTCTCCATCGTGTCGCCGATCATGATGGTCTGATCCGTCGTCAGCCCGAGTTCCTTGCGGGCGGCCCGCATCATCACCGGGCTGGGTTTGCCCACGCTGAACGCCTTCACTCCGGTGGCCGTTTCGAGCATCGCCACCATCGCCCCGCAGCCAGGCCGAATGCTGCCATTCGTCGTCGGGCAGTTCGGGTCCATGTTGGTGGCGATCAGTTTCGCCCCGCCGAGGATCATCCGCACGGCGGTCTCGACCAGTTCCAGGTTGAACGTGCGGCCCTCGCCCACCACCACGTAATCCGGATCGTGATCGACCACCGCGTACCCGTGCTGATGCAACGCCGTCAGCAACCCGCCCTCGCCGATGACGAACGCCGTGCCGTCCGGCTTCTGTTGCGCCAGAAAGCGGGCGGTCGCCATCGCGCTGGTGAACACGTGCTGTTCCTCGGCGTCGATGCCCAGGCGGGACAGCTTCGCCACCACGTCGCGGCGGGTCCGCTGGCTGTTGTTCGTCAGGAAGCGGAACGGGATGTCGCGGTCGCGCAATTCACGCACGAACTGACCGGCACCGGGCAGCAGGTCGGCCCCGCGGTAGAGCACGCCGTCCATGTCGATCAGGAACCCGAACTCGGCGGAAATGTCGTCGGTCATCAACTCTCACTCGGAAAGCTCGGCCGGGAGAAACCGAAGGGTGTGTGCGAACACGCCGGCGGTCGCGCCGGGGTGTCGGAGAGGTGCGGAGGAACCGAACGCAGATGACGTGCCGAAGGCGGATGAAGAGTCAGGGTGAGCGGCTCAACGCTTGCAAATGCAGGGTGAACGCAGCGTGTTCGGCTCGCAGAGAAGTTTTCTTGTCAGGTCGGTCGTGCCCACGAAGTGGGCATTCCGTACGAGCCGCGATCGCGACGGAGCGGTCAGGTCAGGAACTTTTTCGCCGCCTCTTCCAGCATCGCTACCAGCTTTCGCTCCTCCTCCTTGTCGTGGAGGTATTCGTCCGAGTGGCGTGCGTAGTCGGCAGGGGTTCCGCCGTTACCATCCTTTGCCGTCGCATCGGCCCCTGATTCCAACAGCAAGCGACACATCTCGACCCATCCTCCGAGTGCCGCCGTGTGAAGTGGCGTGTTGAACTGTTCATCCCGGTGGTTCACGTCCGCACCGACGGCTAATTCTGCTTTCGCCCACTCCACATCGCCCGAAGCTACAGCCCGAAACAGGTCTGGCGTCTTGGGATACTTGGCGTACAGGTAGAACGGCCGCTGTCGCTTGGTGCTCCACCGCCGCGTCAACACCTTCTCCATGTCGCACGTTGCCAGATCGAGGAGCAATGGGATTAACTCGTTCGGCGGCACATCGAACAAGTATCGAGTGGGGTGATTTTGCTCAAGGTGATAGCACTCGACCAGTCCGTGGACGAAGACGGTGATCGACCACCCCTCAGCGTTGCGCACTGAAATTTGAGCGTGTTCATTGTCGGCCCGACTGTGGAACTCGTCGCACAACTCATCCACCCGATCTCGGATGAGCTTCTCCACCGCCCGCTTGCCGCTCGCCTCGACCGAGTCGCCGTACCGCCCGTAGCTCTGGATTTTCATCGGCACCGCCCTCGGAGACGGTGCCGATTGTATTGCCCGCCGGCGTCACTCCTTGATGTCGAAGTCGAACTGGTTCGGCCCGCCGTCCTTCACCGTCACGCTGAGCGGGGTGGTCCGCAGCTTGCGGAACTTCTCCGGCACCGGGTTGAGCGTCTTGTCGGCGGCCGGGTCGTCGATCAGGCTGGGGGCCGGCTCGAACGTGACGATGTACTTGCCCGCCTTCAGCGGCACTCCGCGGCGGGCGTAGATGGCGAACGTGCCGTCCGCCTTCACCCGCGCGGACACGGTGGACACGAACTCCTCGTCGTCCACGTTGTTCAGGGCCACCACCCACCCGGCCGCCGGCTTGCCGTCCACCTTCACACTCCCGGTCACGCTCGGGAAGGCGTCGCGGGCGATCTCGTTGCCCGCCTCTTCGGTGGCGAACGGCTTCAGGTCGTCTTTGAAGATGCCGTCGAGCGACACGTTCGCCAGCGTCGGCCCGTCCTTGGTCATCGTCACCCACCCGATCTGGTCGAACTCGCCGTACTCGATGCCCCGCATGGCGCTACTGCCGCCGGTGGTGGCCAGTTGGTAGTACGTGGTGCCGTTGCGGAGGTACTTGCGGTAGGTGTGGACGTGCCCGCAGAACACCCAGTGCTTGCGGCCCTTCAGCACCGCTTCGCACCCGGCCCAGCCGGCGGCTTCCTGATCCTTCTCGTTCCAGATGGGGTGGTGGGTGAAGACGAACGTGTGGGGTGCGTTCGGGTACTGCTTGAGGGCCGCCTCCAGGTACTCCCGCTGCCGCTTGCCCACCCGCAGCCCCCGCACCTGCTTGGGCGGGTCTTTCGCGTCGTCGGCCTCGTAGTCCATGTCGTTCATCACCACGAACAGGCAGTTCTTGTACGCGAAGTGGTAGTACTTCTTCCCGAGCCGCTCGCCCCACACGTCCTGCTTGACCAGGCTCTGGGCGTCGTGGTTGCCCATGCAGTAGAAGAAGGGCATCTTGAACTGCTTGGCGTACCCGTCGAACTCGACCCACTGCGTGCGATTCGTCTCGGCCACGTTCGACCCCTCGATCAGGTCGCCCACGCTCATGACGAACTCGGGGTGCATTAGGTTGATCTGCTGGACCGCCTTGCTGAACACCCCCTTGCGGTGCCCGCCGGTGCGGTCGGCCACCACCGCGAACTGGAACTGCTCGGGCGTCCAGTTGGGCGTCAGCCCGGTCCACGGGTTCTTCTTGGCCGTGTCGTCGATCTCGAACTTGGGGGCGACTGAGCTGGTCGCCACCTCCGGCGCTTTGTCCGCCCGCGCCGCGAACAGCACCGCCACGCCGCCGACCGCCGCCACCGCCAACAGGATGAGTCCGTACCGCTTCATATGTCACACCTCCGAGCCTGGGGGAAGAGGAAGGAGTGGACCACACCGCGTGTGAAGGAACAAGGCATATCTTCTTCACAATCGGCGGCGGTTCTGCCCGGACCGCCTTGCCCACAGTTCGTCTCTTCCGCCTATCCTGTGTCGTCCGTCCCCCTCCGGAGGTCCGCCATGCGGTGCCTGCTCACTCTGCTCCTCTCGTCCGCCCCCCTCCTCGCCGCCGACTGGCCGCAGTTCCGTGGGCCGAACGCCTCCGGCACCGCCGCCGCCGCCGTGCCCGCCGAGTGGGGTAAAGACAAGAACGTCGCCTGGACGGCCAAGATCCCCGGCAGCGGGTGGGCCAGCCCGGTGGTGGTCGGCGACACGGTGTTCGTCGCCACCGCCGTCACCGATCCGCCGGTCACCCCGAAGAACATGCAACAGGGGGTGATGGACCCGAGCAGCATCCCCCTGCCCGGCAAGCCGAAGCCCGGCCCGGACATCAAGATCGACTGGCAGGTGGTCTGCCTCGACCTGAAGACCGGGAAAGAGGTGTGGGCGAAGACGGCCGCGAGCGGGAAGCCGAAGTACGCCATCCACCCGAGCAACTCGTTCGCCACCGAGACGCCGTGTGCCGACGCCGAGCGGGTGTACGCCTTCTTCGCCGCGGCCGGGGTGGTGATCGCCTACGACCACGCCGGGAAGGAGGTGTGGAAGGTGGACGTCGGCACCTTCCCCGGCAACGCCAACCTGGGGCTGGGGGCGTCGCCCGCCCTGGACGAGGGCAAGCTGTTCGTACCCCTGCTGAACGAGGAGAAGGCGACCGTGCTCTGCCTCGACGCCAAGACCGGCAAGGAACTGTGGAAGGCCGAGCGGAAGACGCCGGGCACCTCGTGGGCCACGCCGTTCGTCTGGAAGAACCAGGCCCGCACCGAACTGGTGGTTTGCGGCAAGGGGATGGTGAGCGGGCACGACCTGAAGGACGGCTCCGAGTTGTGGAAGTTCACGAACGTCGACTCGTCGTTCAGCAGCAGCCCGACGGCCACCGACGCGGTGCTCGTGTTCGGCAACGGGGGGCCGGGGAGCAAGTCGCCGCTGGTGGGCGTGAAGGCCGGCGCGAAGGGGGACATCTCGCTGAAGGAAAAGGAGACGGCGAACGATTACGTGGCGTTCTACAAGACCGGGTCGGCCCCCGGCATGAGTTCGGCGGTGGCGGCCGACGGGCTGGTGTACGTGCCCGGCACCGGCACCCTGGCGTGCTACGACCTGGCCACCGGCAAGCAGGTGTACAAGGAGAGACTGAAGGGGGTGCGGACGGTCGCCGCCTGCCCGCTCCTGGCCGACGGCAAGCTGTTCATCACCGAGGAGACGGGCAAGACGCTGGTGGTGAAGGCCGGCAAGGAGTTCGAGTTGCTCGGCACGAACGTGCTCGAAGACCTGATCTGGAGCAGCCCGGCGGTGGCCGGCGACAAGCTGCTCGTCCGCGGGGTGAAGGGGCTGTACTGCATCGGGAAGTAGTCCCGGTGAGCGAACCGCCCGAGCAATTCACCCGCCCCCCGCCTCGGAGCGTCATGCGACTTCGCACGCTGTTGGATGTCGTCGCCGTGTGGGGCCTCCGCCTGGCAGTGGTGGTGCTCGCCCCACTGCTGGTGTTCACGGCGCGCACCTGGCACGGCCGCGCGGTGGGCGTGCTGGCCACCTGCCTGTGGACCGGCGTGTGGTGCGTGGTCGCGTTCGACTGGCAGGCCCGCTACCGCGGGATGGTGCCGGCCCCGACGGGCGGGTGGATGGCCAAGCCGACGCCGTTCGGGATGCCCACCTGGGTGCTGGATGTGGTCGGCGTGGCGGCACTCCTGTTCGCCCTCGCCGCGTTCCTGTGGGTCTGTCTGGTGGTGCCGTTCCTGCTCTTCACGCAACCCAACTTCCGCTCCGACACGCCCGGCTTGCGGTCGGTGTTCCTCGGCCCGCTCTTCCTCCACCGCCTGCAAATGGTGCTGCTGAGCGAACCCGACTGGCTCTGGCTCGGCACGCTGCTGGCCACGCGGTTCGACTTCCGCATCAACCGACACGAGCGCCGGCTCATCCGCGACACCGTGCGGCACCTGCTCGACGACCTGCGGGAAGGCGGAGAGAGCCGCGTGATTCCGCCGGCACTGCCGTTCGCCGTGTGGGGTCGGGTGCTGAAACCCGACCCCGGCCACCTGTTCGCGTACCGCCCGGAAGCGGCGGAAGGCGAAACGCTCGGCCTGCTGGTGTTCCTGCACGGGCACGGCGGGAACGCGCTCCTCTACCCGCACCTGCTCCGCCGGTTGGCCGACGACGCCCGGTGCGTGCTCGTGTGCCCCACCTTCGGGTACGGCAACTGGGAACACCCGCACGCGGTCGGGTGTGTCGAACGGGCGGTGCGCTACTCGATGGAGCACTTCGCCGAGATCGACGCCGGGCGGGTGTGGCTGATGGGGCTGAGTCAGGGCGGGGCGGGCGTGGGGCGGGCGGCGGTGGCACTGCCGGAGGTGTTCGCCGGGCTGGTGTTCATATCGCCGACGATGGAGCCGGCGGTGTTGAATCACGACGCGCTGGCGGGCAAGCGGGTGCTGGTGCTGCACGGCGACGCCGACCGGCATGTGACGCTGAAGAGCGTGGAGAAGGGGATTGATGCGCTCCGGTCCGCCCGAGCCGACGTGACCGTGCAACGCGACCCGACCGGCACCCACTTCCTGCTGTTCGCCCAACCCGACGAGGTGTTCGGGCAGATCGGGGCGTGGATGAGCGGGTGACGGCCGGCGGGGTGAGAGAGAAGCCCCCGCCGGCCGACGAAAGTTTAGCCGCCGGCCGGCGCTCCTCCACCGCCACCCCGCTTCGGCGGTCCGGTCAGGCCACCGCCTTTCGGTGCCTCGCCGGGGGCGGGGGGCATGGGACCGGGCCGTGGCGGCGGGTTCTTATCCACACCGGAGTTTTCTGGTGGCGGGCTGCCACCTTCCCCGGCGGCCTTCGGCGTTCCAGGGCCGCAGCCGGTCCCGACGAGCAGAGCGAACCCGACGGCGATGCCACCGGCGAGCAGTTGTGTGCGCATGGAAGTGTTCCGTGGCGGTGCGAATGAGGCCGCCCGCGACCGGCCGGGAGAGAGGCCGGCCGCGGGCGAAGTGCGGGAGAGTGGTTACGGGATGTTCGCCACTTCACCACCTGCGCGGGTGGTCAGGGCAGGGAGGATGTTGTTGTTGGTGTAGGTGATCATGCGGCACGAGCCGTCGCCCATGAGGAACTGCGCTCCGCCACTGTGGAAACTCCAGAAGTGGGCGCCGTCACACCCGACGTTCGGCTTGCCCGGTTGCAGGCCGATCTTCATGGCCATGTTGGTGGTGTCGCACCCGTAACTGCTGTTGAAGTAGTTGGCCATGGCCAGGTCGTTGGTGGTCATCACGCAGTCGGCGTTGCCGCGGCCGTCGTACCCGTAGGCGGCGAACCACCAGCCGAACTCCAGGTTCGAGTTCGGCGGCCGCTCGCCCACCATGATGGTGTTGCTGGTGCCGTCGGTGATGGCGACCAGGGCCACCTTCCTCCTGGAGGAGAACAGGATACCGTTCCCTTGATCTGTGGGCGCGGACACCGTCCCGGACACGCCCAGGTAGCCGGTCAACGCCTGGTCCACCGACGGAGCGCCCCAGTTGGGGTAGACCACCGGCCCGCGGGAGTCGGCCGGGCAGGTGTAGATCTTCATCTTTTGCGCGGCCGCCGGGTTGTTCCACGAGTAGTAGTTCGGCCACGCCCCACTATTCTGGAAGGTCTTGGCCATGCGGTACACGTTGTCCTGCTCGATGAACGGCAGGATCTGGGCCTGCCACGACCACGCGCCCTCGAACGGCGCGGAGGTGACGCCGGGGTTGGCCCACGGCACCTGACCCTGCGGCAACCCCTGGTACACGTCGTGGTAGCCGTGCAGGGCCAGCCCCATTTGCTTCAGGTTGTTGACGCACTGGGTGCGGGCGGCGGCGTCACGCACCTTTTGGACGGCGGGCAGGAGCAGGCCGATGAGGATGGCGATGATGGCGATCACCACCAGCAGTTCGATCAGCGTGAACGCCGACCGGCCGCGAAACCGGGACCGAGACATACGAGCCTCCCTCAGGATGAGATGATGGGCGGGAGAACGCCCGCCGCCGGCTCCGAATGGAGCGGCGGTTATGGGAGAGACCGAACCCCCGTTCGGACCTCGAAGGGTACGGCCGGGGGCAGGAACCAAGAACACAAACTCGGCCGCCGATTCGGTTGCGAGTCGAATCATTGGCTGAAGCGATGACTCACAGAGTTTTCTGTGATCTGGACGCAATCTTGACCACTTGAGGCATCCAAATCAAGAGGGAAAGTGAAGTTTTCGCCATTTTGAAGGAAAATGAGTGCGGCAAAATTCGGCGCGGTGGAACGCAAAATTGAACACGTTCCGTTACCAAGCAGAACGCCATCGTTCACTCGGTGACGGCATCGACAAGCTGGGTAGACCCCGCACTCGCGCCGGCACGGCTCTCCATCGGGGGCAGATCGCATCCACTACCCCGAAGTCCTACCACGCGGGGCCGATCACCTTGCTCACGGGGTCGTACCCGTCGGCGGTACGACCCCGTGGCTTCGAATGCCTTCTCAAATCACTGGGGCAGCGCGAGCTTCTCGCCCTTGGGCGGTTTCGGCGCTTTCGTCGGGTCGGGGGTAAACACGGGTGTGGCGGCGGAAGGCGTCGTGTCCCCACCGCCGCAACCGACGGCCGCGAGCAGGGCCGCCAGCACGAGGATGCGTTTCACGGGGTCTCCGGTTAGAAGTCGTTGGGGGTGATTCGGCCGTCCTTGTAGCCGGCCAGCCAGCGGAGCATCAGCGGGTCGCCGCCGTTGCGGAAGAACCGCACCGACCCGTCGCAGAACCCGAACATCGCGCCGCCCGGGTGCCGGCTGCTGAACGCTTGCGCGGCGGTCCCGTTGACGGTCGCCGCGTTCTGGTCCATCCACCACATGATGTCGCTGATCCACAGCGAGTTGGCCGTCGCTCCGGGTGCCGGCCGCAGGCCGGTCATGCCGGCCCAGATGGCCGCCCGCTTGGTCACGTCCCCGGCCGTCCCGACCGGCCGGCCGTCCCACATGCACTCGCCGACGGCCAGGGTGCTGCTCGTGCCGTCACCGCCGGTGATGTGCTCGAGCCGCACCTTGCTGTTCTGGAACATGACCCCGCCCAGGTCCTGGTCGCCGATGGCGAACCCGAACAGCGGGTTGATGTCCGGCCCGTTCGGGCCCATGATGGCCCGGTAGTTGGACATGGCGTGATTGCCGCGGATCGGGTTCAGGGCCGGGCCGGTGTCCGACGGGCAGCGGTAGATCGACAGCGGGGTCTGGGTCAGCCCGCTGGGGATGTTGGCCGCGGTCACGCCGTTCGCCCCGGCCGGGCCGAAGGTCGTGGTGTCCACGCCCAGCGAGCGGTGCAAGTTGTCCTGTTCGACGTACGGCAGGATGATCGCCCCCCAGGCCCAGCCCGGCTGGTAGGTGGCCGGCTGGGGGGTGCGGTACGCCGGCGGGAACACGCCCGTGGCGCTGGCGTGGTTGTGCATGCCCAGGCACATCTGCTTCAGGTTGTTGCTGCACTTCATGCGGGCGGCGGCTTCGCGGACTTTCTGGACGGCGGGCAGGAGCAGGCCGATGAGAATCGCGATGATGGCGATCACCACCAGCAGCTCGATCAGCGTGAACCCGAACCGGGCGGTGTGCCTCGGCGTGGCCATACGAGTCTCCCCAAAACGAGAAAGATGACGGGTCGAGTGACCCGGCCTCCCGGCGGGGTGCCGGGAGGAAGTGGGAGGGCTGACGGCCGGTCGCCGCCGGGGGGAAGTCCCGGCGGAGCGATGAGAGGACGAGTGTGACCGCCGGTCAGTTGCGAGCCGGCGCGACGGTCTGGCCGCGAGTTGGGTTGATTATGAGCGGGAGATGAAAGCCGCGTCAATAGCCTGGCAAGAATTTTCCCGTCGGATTGAATTCGGGGCGGGGGCGTCCGGGTCAAACGGTCCAGTCTTCGACCAGCAGCCCCGGCACCCGACCGAAGTCGCGGACGTTCGCCGTCACCACCTTCGCTTGGTGCTCGAGTGCAATGGCGGCGATGCGGAGGTCATCCCCGCCGACGTTCAGTTTCATCCGGAGCAGCCCTTCGTACCGGATCTGCGCCGGCTGGGTGAAGTTGAGTATGCGGAAGATGCTCAGTTGCTCCACGGAATCGATGATCGACTGGTAGGCGAGTTCAATCTGAGCCGGCGTTTTGGCCCGGCGGAGCAACGAGTGCCAACCGTCCAGAGATTCCTGGACGGTGATGACGGCGATGGCCAAGTCCTCAACGGGATGGCTCCGGACTCGGGACGCCAACGGCTCGGCATTTCGCGCCAGCAGGCGGAGGTTGTTGGTGTCCAAGACGAAAAGCGGCATGGCTATCCCGGTTCGCGTTCGGATTCGGCGGCCAGTCGCGCCGCGTCTTCGGCGTCTCGCTGCTTCCGGTTCTCCTCGATGGCGGCCGTCCACTCGTCGAACATCGGGTTGTCTTTGAAAATGCCGATCCACCCGTCGAGCGGGTGCGGCTCGGGCACGTCCACCCGCACGAACCGGCCGCCGGCGGCGGTCACCACCACCCGCAAGTTCGCCACCGCCTCGTCAGCCGTCCGCCCCGCGGCCGAACGGCCGAACGGGTCGCGGGCGGTGTACCCG
>JANNQE010000156.1:0-5155 GCA_031441625.1 Planctomycetia bacterium | reverse complement strand
GGGGTTCCTCCCAGAACCCCTGTGATAGCCGTAAACCCTCACCCCGTCAGCCGTTCATAGTGCGGTGGCCCTGGGAGGTGAGCAACCTCATTCCTTCTTCCCGGAGCGAAAACACACCCACCGACAAGTCATGCAACCGTGGAAGGTCAGCCGAGTCAAGGAGACGTCGAAGGCTCGAAGCGGTTAACTCTTCGTTCGCCAACGTGAGCGATTCCAGTTGCGGCAGTTGAACACCCTGAAATGCTGTGAGGAGAGGATCGTCCCACTGGCGGAAGAAGTTTGACCGCAAACACAATTCGCGCAACTGGCCTGCCACCGGCGAGACGAGCACTGCGCGAAGACCTTGTTCGCCGACGGCTCTGAACTCGAACTGGAGAGCGGTGATCCCGTGTGCGTGAGGGGAGTCTATGAGTGGCCGAAGGTGATCCGGTCCGAGTCCACCTTGGTTGAACTCGACCCGACGGATGTTTGCCGCCGTCGGCTGTTCGAAAAGTGGGGTGATATCTCTTCGCGTGGGCATGTCGAACAGGTAGCAATCCACCGGCGCGGTTCGGAATAAACCGTCGGCGTTCACCGCCGCAACAGTCGGCTGTGGAACCCGCACGCGACACGGGAAGCCGCGACGGTAGCGGTCTCCTGACCACCGAAATCCTGGGGGGGCGACGGGCGTGCTGGGCGACTTGTTTCGACCCGTCAGCCAAGATTTATCCAGCAAATGACAACGAATCCAAAGCGGATCCCACATGGGCAAGCGGGTCAGCTCGCACTGCACGCGGATGAACGCGGCGGTGTCGGCCTTGCCGTTCTCCTCCAGCCAGTCGGCGTACACCAACCGCGGCAGGTCGTCGTCCGGGTTGGCCAGGATCGCTTTGGAGAGGGCTTCAGAGGACATGAGGTGAGTGTATCCCGCTTCAGTCGTGGGTGGGCGATGTCATTCCAACACACTTTTTTCCGGACCAGCGAGAACGGTTCCGGAGGGGGGTGTGAGTGTCGGCCGGAACCAATGAGAACCGCTCACCCCGCTCTTCGGAGCTGCGGGTGGCCGGCGAGGAAGTGGGCGGCGGTCGGGGCGACGCACTCGTACCCGTGGCCGATCAGCCGGGCCAAGTAGTCTTCAATGTGACCGCCGGACGTGGTGCGGTCGGCGTCGAACCCGCCGAGCAGGTCGAACACGTCGCGGCGGGTGAGCAACCCGCACAGGCGCTCCGTCGAGCCGTGCAGCCCGCACACGGCCGCGGCCACAGTCCCGCCGAGTGCGTCGGTGAGTGCGCCCAGCCAGCCGCCGCCGGCCGGCACCACGCCCGCTTCGAGGAACAGCAGGTGCGGCTCGGTGCGGACGGCCGCGGCGCGGTTGAACGCCTCGGCGGGCGCGTCGGGGTCGAGGATCAGGTAGACGGCGTGCGGACGGTCGGCGGACGTGCGGACGGCCCGCACGGTGACGGCGGCGTCGGCCGCCGCCCCGCGGACGAGCACCGCGACGGTCGGGCTGGGGCCGGTCATTTCGGCACCTGGGGCACCACCGGCAGGGGCAGTCCGCCGGTCGGGAACGACCGCGGCTGGAGCAGTGCGTCGGAGGCCGGCCGCGGGCGGGGCAGCACTTCCGGCGGCGGGTCGGTCCGCGGGCGGGGGAGCAGTTCGGGCGGCGGCTTGGTCGGGTCGTACTCCTTCGGCCGCGGCAGGGTGCGAGTGTCTTCGGTCCGCGGGCGGGGCTTGGGCAGCGACCCGCGGTCGAGCTGGTAAAGCGCCGAGATCGGTTTCGCCGGCGTCACCGTCCCGCCGCCCGGCACCAGAGGTTCGACACTCACGTCGTCGATGAACACCTGCCCGATGCCGGTGTTGGCGAAGGTGAGCGACAGCTTGCCCGACTCCGGCACCTTGCGGTACAGGGTGCAACGCTTCCACGTCGGGGTGGCTGAGATCCGCACGCCGAGCGGCTCGCCGCCGACCGAGTCGAACGCCAGCAGCCCGTCGGCCGACACGCCCACGCCCCCCTTCACCCAGAAGCTGACCCGCGCCCACGTGCCCGGCGGCAGGTCCACCGCCGGGCTGTCCACCGACACGAACGTCCGCTCCAGGGCGGTCGGGGCTTCGGCCCCCGCCTTCGTGTCCACCCACAGCCGCAGGCAGTGGCTGCCCAGGGTCGGCCGCGGGGCCAGCGCGGCGCGGGTGGCGTCGGTCGGCCCCGGGCGGCCGGGGCCGTTGCGGGTGTTGTCGCACGGCGGTTCCGCCAGCGGCGGGTCTTGCACGTCTTTGAAGTCGGTGTTCACGATGGCGGCGGCCGGGGTCAGGTCGTCGAGCGAGACCGCCCGCACCTTCCACCCCGGCAGCGACGTGACGGCCGCGCCGTCCTTGCCCGCCGCCTCGCTCAGCTCGAACCCGCCGTGCGGCAGGGCGTTCCCGGCCGGCCGGCTGGCCCGCACCTGCGCGGCCAGTTCCCAGTGCTGCGGGAGCGAGTAGAAGCTGACGGCGAACGGGCTGGCGCTCGGCGCGTCGAGGGTGGCCACCGCCTGCTTCCAGTGCTCGCGGGCGATCACCCGGAGTGGGCGGAGCGCCCGCCGGGCGGCCACATACGCCTCGGCCGGCTGGTCGTTGTCGGTCAGCTTGCCCGATTCCGCGTACTGCTCGGCGGCCAGGGCGAACAGCTTCTTCGCGTCGGCGATGTCCGGCCCGCCGGCGGCCAGGATGAGCCGGTGGACCTCGGCCGTCTTCGCGTACTGCGCGAACGCCTGCTGTCGCGCCCAGTAGGCGGCCGTGCGGGCGAACTTGTGCCGCGTGTTCTCCTGCCAGCGGTGGACGCGGCCCTTGCACGTCATGTCGGTGGTGAACACGATGGCCGCGGTGGTGTCGAAGTCGGGGAGCGTGACCTGTGTGCCCTCGTTCGACTTCTTCAAGTCCTTCAACTCTTCCACGCCGGCCGCCGACACCCGCCACGCCGTCGCCCCGTCCGGGATGCGGGGGACTGTGATGCTGAGCGACGGGTTGCTCATGGCGTCGGGCACGTACTGTGACCCGCCGCCCAGCCACACGGGCAGCACGAGCGTGTCCTTGCCGGCGGTGAGCACCGCCGCCTGCACGTTCGGGTCGGACGTCGGCCGCCACGTGGCCGGCTCCTGCGCGGCGAGCAGCAGCGGTTCGAGCAACTCCATTTCGACGTTCAGCAGGGCGATCTCGAGCAGCCGCGGCTGGCCGTGGCAGGCGTCCGACAGGAACTGATCCGACCAGTACGTCAGCCCGCGGTAGCCGGACGCCACGGCGATGTACGTGAGCAGGCGGATCTGCTCCGGGTGCGGGCCGACCGGCTGGTCGAACCGCTCGCAGTTGGGCTTGCCGAACACCGCCGACTGGTACCACTCGGGCAGGTGCGTCTGGATGTTCGTCCAGCTCACCTTGCCCGGCGCGGTGAGCGCCCGCCGCTGGGCCAGCCAGTCGCGGTAGCCGCCCAGTTCCAGGCTGGTGAACAGCGGCCAGCGGTGCCCGCCGATGGCGTCCACGTAGTTCGAGTAGGCGGCGTACCCGTCCCACAGGTCGATGGCCCGCGGGCGGCGGGGGTCGAACGTGCGGACGGCCTCGGCCAGCCTCGCCACCCGCCGCACCTGCGCCGTCGTCCGCCCGCTGCCCAGGTCCCACATGAGCACAGCGTCGGTCGGGGCGAACCGCTTGAAGTGCCTGGCCAGCGTGTCGGCGTCCTTCTCCAGCACGGCCGGGTCGGTCTGGTTCGGCTTCGTCGGATCCCAGTCGGCTTCGGGCAGCGGCAGTTGAGGTACCAGGAAGAACTTCGCCCGCACGGCCGCCTCCAGCACCTCGTCGGACACGTCGGCCGGGAACCAGATGGTGTTGAAGCGGGCCTGTTCGAGTACGCCCAGGGGCACGCCCGAGTGCCGCACCGCCCGCATGAAGAACGGCCGCTCGCCCTTGTCGTCGTGCATGTCGATCAGGATGTCGCCGCCGGAGAACGACACCGCCGGCGGCTTCCGCTTGGCGTTCGAGGCCAGCCCGGCCGTGCCCTTGCCGGCGTCCGTCCGCGGGTCGGGCGGCAGCACCGGGCCGATGGCCAGGTCGTCGATCCACACTTCCGACACGCCCGCCCCGGTGAACACGTTCAGCACCAGGTGGTCGACGTAGGCGTCGGCGGTGTCCACCGCCCGGCCCAGCTTGGCCGTCAGCGCCGGCAGTTGGGCGGTCAGCCCCTTCTTCACGTCGCCCATCGCCAACTGCTTCCACTTCTGCACGTCGGCGTAGGTGTCGCCGGGCACCAGGACCGTCAGCGGGCTGTCGGGGTTCTTCGGGTCCTTCTCCTTCGGCAGCACCACGCGGGCCTTCAGTTGCACGCCGCCCTTCATGCCCTTCACGTACACGCTCGCGGTCAGTTCGTCGCTCACCAGGGCGACGGGCGTGCGGTAGTAGTAGTGGACGTACTCGGCGGACGTGGCACCCGGAGCCGGGTTCGATTCGATGCTGATCCGCTCCGACGTGCCCGCGTGCCGGGCGTGAACGGTGTCGATCTCGTGCCCTTTCTCTTTGAAATCGACGTTCCCGTCGCCGCGGACCCAGGCCAGATCGCTGTTGCGGGGGAACGTGTCGCGGTGGGTGCGGTCCTTCTCCTGCCCGCGGGTGGGCACCAGCGCAACGGCCACCGCCAGCAGTGTGACAACGGCAACCCCGAGGAACCGGGTGGGCATGGCAATCCCCGCGCACGAATTTCGGCCGGCGGGGTATAGCGGTGGGCGGGGGGCGTGGGAAGGGCAGTGTGCGAAGGTCGGTGCCGCCCGGCAGGCGGCACCGACTCCTCACACGAACGTGTTCACTCGTGCGGCGTAGTCCTCGCGGACGGGGGTGAACACGTCCAGCACCACCGCCGCGGTGATCGCCGTGACGGTGTGCGGCACGTCCGGCGGGATCAGGTACTGGTCGCCGGGGCCGCACTCCTTCGTCTCGTCGCCGATGGTGAACCGCACCCGCCCGCTCACCACCATGCCCCCCTGCTCGTGCGGGTGGTGGTGCGGCGGCACGACGGCCCCCTCGTCGAGTTCGACATACACCAGCATCAGATTGGGGCCGTGGGAGGGCCACAGCCGCACGCCGGGGGCGAGGTCGAGCGGTGGGGCGGACGTGCGGTCGATGAACGGCATGGCGGCACCGGGGGAGTGGGGGGGGG
>JANNQE010000155.1:0-13372 GCA_031441625.1 Planctomycetia bacterium | reverse complement strand
TGTTGGGGTTCGCACTTCAGTGCGTCCGAAGTGAAGACGCCCTGAAGGGCGGACCCCAACACCGCGGCGGTCACTTGGCGATGGTCACCTGGGGCCTCGCCGACAGCAGCGACAGCACCGGCAGCAGGGGGGTGAACCCCTTCTCGCCGTCCCAGTGGGCGTCGACGATCTTGATGTGCCCCGGCCCGACGCTCCCCTTGCCCATGATGGCGTCGAGCGCCACCCACCCGCCGTCCGCCCACACCTCGTACCACATGTGGTAGGCGAGTACCGCCCCGCCGTCTCGGGACGGGGCGTACACCAGCCCGAGGGTCGTTTTCGCCGGCACGCCCAGCGCCCGGCACATGCCGACCGCCAGCATCGAGTGTTCGGTGCAGTCGCCGCTCAGTTCCTTCGCCACCGTCTTGCAGCTCGCCATCGCCTGACTGAACTCCACCTGCCTCATGTTCTTGTTCACCCAGGTCTCCACCGCCTTCGCCTTCTCCCAGTCGCTCGCCGTGTTCGGCAGCCCGGCCACCGCCGCCGCCGCGTGCTTCTTCACCAGGTCGTTGTTCCAGTCGATGTAGAAGGAGTCGGACAGGTACTCCTTGCCGGGCGCGAGCGGCGGCCCGTTCGGCTTCACCGGCTTGCGGATGGCCGTCACGCGGATTTCCACCATGCGGGCCTTCTCGTCCAGCACCTTCACCGTCTGGCGGGCGTCGGTGGCGAAAGCTTTGTCGAGCGGGATGTCGTCACCCAGGGTGGCGACGTACGTCACCGTGTCCTTGTCGTGGATGCCGGGCAGCGTGGCGGGCAGCTTGATCGACTGCACGTCGGCCAAATCGAGGTACTTGGTCGGCTTGGCCAGTGCCACCTCGCGGCTGGTGCGGCGGGCCGTCAGCACCCCGCCGAGCGGGGCCATGTCCGATTCCAGGGCGAGCGGTTCGTAGCTGGTCGGGTCGAGCCAGTACGTAATCGGCGGCTGCTTGAACTCGCCCTGTTCGGTCTTCACCGGCGTCATCTCCTGGATCACCTTCACCATCTTCTGCTTCTTGCCGGTGCCGAAGGGGTCCACCTCTTCCGTGCCGATCACCTTCATCTTGAACGTGATGACGGCGTTGAACATGCCGAAGTACGTCTGGTACTCGATGGCGGTGCCGGCCTTCGGCTTCATGTCGCGGAGGAGGGTGGCCTCCTTCGCCACGCCGACGACGCCCTCCGGCCACTTGACCGTCTCCTTGCCGTTGCCGCCCGCCCCGGTGATGCTCACCTCCAGCCCCTTGTCGGTCACGACGCCGATCATTTCGAGCATCTGGTTCTTGCCCACCCCCTGTCGGCGGTCGGTGCGGAGGATCACGCCGTCCGGCGTTTCGATGGTCGATTCCTCCGTCCACTGCTCGACCGGCTCGCCGAAACGGGCGATCTGAAGCGTCAGTCGCTTGGAGCCGTAGAGCACCTTCTTGCCGCTCCGGTCGTACTCCCGCACCAGGGTGTGCAGGTAGCCCACCTTGCACCCGCGGCAGTAGGCCGAGTCGTAGGTGTCGATGAGGATTTTGCCGTCCTCCACCTTTTCCGGCTCGGGCTGTGCGGGCTTACCCCCGCCGGGCACGGGTTTCGCGGGGTCACTGGTCGGCGGGTCTTTCGCCCCCTTGCCGATGATGGTGATGGTCGGGATGCCGTCGGTCGTCTCCACGCGAGACGTGCCGAGCGGGGCGGGCAGCAGCTTCGACGCCTCGGCCTTATTCGGGGCGAACACGATGAAGCCGGGGAACTTCGGGTCGCTCCCCTTCAGCACGGTGATGCGGCCGCGCGTGGCCGGTTCGCTCGTGGTCGGGGTGGTGGTCGGCTTCTTCGGCTCGAACACGATGGTGCCGGGTTGCACGGGCTTCGGCGGCGGCAGCGGTTGACCCACCGCCGCAGACGTGAGGGCGAGCAGGGCGGCGAGCGGGAGCAGGTGGCGCACGGGTTGCCCTCGACGACAGACAGGTTTTGTTATCGTACCAAACGGCCGGCGGTCTGGTCCGTGAGTGGGCGGGGCGAAACGGAAACGGCCGGCACAGCCCGCGCGATCATCCCGAACACCGCCCCCGCCCCCGCCCCCGCACCCGGCATCGCCGGAACCGTCGGCAAATCAGAAGAAACCGTGCTACGGTGGAACACAACGGCGTAGAATGGCGTGCCTTCCCCCCGACCACCCGGACGAAAGTTGGGTATGGTTCGAAGGCACCGGCGACCCGCTCCGCACCACCGCCCATCACCCCCGCCGACCCGCCCCCCAGAACTCGGGTGCCCCACCCGCACGCGGAGAGGTCGATACGTGAACTCGGACTTGATGACCGAACACCTGGCCACCTACCGCTACGGCGCGTTCGAATTGACCGACGCCGTCCGGCCCGGGCCCACGTTGCCCATCCTCCCGCAGGAAGGCTACCGGGTCCGCATCTACCGCGACCGGGGGGCCGGCCTGCGGCTGCCCATGCTGTCCGCGTCGGTGTCGGCCGAGAAGCTGTTCGACTGCTTCCTCGATTTGCTCAAGCCGCTCGGCGAGCTGGTCCACGTGGTGATCGAGACGAGCCACAACCGCGACGCCGACGACCACCTGGACTACCGCCGCACGCACATCGACCGCCCCGTGTTCGCCAGCCACTGCTGCGAGTTCGAAGACTTGCTGATGAACGACGGCTGCACGGGGGTGGCGGTGCTGAGTACCCGCGGGCCGCTCGAAGTGCAGTTCGACGAGCACAAACTGATCCACGTGTACGCGCCGGAGTTGAAGCGGTTCCGCAAGGTGCTGCGGCGGTACGGGGTGACGCGGACGCCCGACCTGCAACTGATCACCGACGGCGAGCACCTGCACCACACGACGGATGACTACGAGGACACGTTCAAGCAGTTCTGCACGCGGGTCGGGGTGGCCGAATTCGACCGCGTGCTGAGCGATGAGTGAGCAAAGCTCGGCGGGGCCACTTTTTCGAGTGGTTCCCGCCAACCGATTGGCGATACTCACGTCATGCCCACCGAAGCTGATTACCCATCGACACTCTCCCGCGAACTGCCCCCGCCGAGCGGCCCCCGTGCGCCGCTCGTACTCGACCTGTTTGCCGGGTGCGGTGGATTGGCTCTCGGATTTGAGGCGGCCGGGTTCCAGACAGTCGGGTTCGAAAAGGATGCGGACGCCTGCCAGACCTACCGTACAAACCTCAACTCGGCTTGCCACCAAACCCACCTCAAGATCGGCTTGGAATTGACTGACAGCGCAACTGCCATCATCGGCGGGCCGCCGTGTCAGCCGTTTTCCGTGAACGGGCACCAGGAAGGCAAAAACGACGAACGGGACGGCTTTCCCACTTTCCTCTGGGCGGTCGAACGCTACCGCCCCACATTGGTGCTGTTCGAGAATGTGCGGGGAATGCGTTACCGCAATGAGGTGTACTTCAACGGCATCACCACCCGACTCGAATCGCTCGGCTATCAAGTCGACTGGTCACTGTTGAACTCGGCCGATTTCGGCGTCCCCCAGCGCCGCGAACGGTTGTTCGTCGTCGGGCACCGCGGCGGGTTCGAGTTCCCCGAACCGACACACCGCACCCCCGTCACCGCCGGACTCGCTCTCGGCGAGTTAGCGAGTCAAACCCCCGCCGGGTCGAAGTTCCTGACCGCGAGCATGGACGAGTACGTCGCCCGATACGAGCAGAAATCGAAGTGCGTCCGGCCCCGCGACCTTCACCTCGACATCCCCTCCCGCACCGTCACTTGTCGCAATATGAACGGGGCCACGGGTGACATGCTCCGCGTGCGATTGCCGGACGGCCGACGACGGCGGCTGACCGTCCGGGAAGGTGCCCGCCTGCAAAGCTTCCCAGACTGGTTCCAGTTCGTCGGGAGCGAGGGGAGTCAGTTCAACCAGATTGGGAACGCCGTCCCGCCACTGCTCGCGAAGGCGGTCGCGCTCGCCGTGAAGCGACACCTGGACGGCCAACCGCCGACGCGCCGCCGCTCCAAACAGTTGGAGCTTTTCTAATGGCCGCTCCACGAACTCGCCTCGCACAGGCGCAACTCATCCTTGGCGAGTTGGGACTTCCCGACCGCCAGCAGAACGAACTGGCAGGGTACACGTTGTTGGCGCTGGCTCAGATCGGTCCACGGGACAAGTGGTCGTCAGCCACCAAACCACTCTTGCGAACCCACGACATCCTCGCGTTCCTCCGCACCGTTCACAGCAAGGAGTATGCCCCCAACACCCGCGAGACGTTCCGCCGGCAAGCTCTCCACCAGTTCGAGCAGGCGCGGGTTGTGGACCGCAACCCGGACGATCCCACCCGCCCCACGAATTCGGGGCTGACGTGTTACGCGCTCACCGACTTGGCCCTCGCGGTCGTGCAGGTTTACGGCGAACCGCTGTTTTCCGAGTTGGTCACGCAGTTCCTGGCCGGGCGACCGACGTTGGCTGCACAGTACCGCCGCGAGCGCGATTCGCACCGAATTGAAGTAACGCTCCCTGACGGGGTGAAGTTGTTCCTCTCGGCAGGCCAGCACAACGCACTCCAGGCGGCGGTCGTGTCCCAGTTCATGCCTCGCTTCATCCCGACCGCGAAAGTGCTTTACCTCGGCGACACCGCCAAGAAGAATGCCTTCGTGGATGAACCCGGCCTTTCCACCATTCGGGTGCCCTACTCGACGCACGACAAACTGCCCGACGTGCTGTTTCACCTCGAAGACCGGAACTGGCTGATCCTCGTTGAGGCAGTCACGAGCCACGGGCCGGTCTCTGCCAAACGACGAGAGGAGTTGGAGGCCGTTCTCAAGGATTGCCCCCTTCAGCGGGTCTACATGTCGGCATTCCCCTCGTTCACCGTGTTCAAGAAGCACATCACGGAAATCGACTGGGATACGGAAGTGTGGGTGGCCGAAACTCCGGATCACATGATCCACTTCAACGGTCCCAAATTCCTCGGTCCGGCAACCTGACCCTACTTCCCCTCGCCGCGCTTCCGCTGGCGGTAGTACTTCAGCCCCGGTACGAAGAACGACACGGCCGACACCAGCCCGAACACCAGGTGGCCCCACTCGGGCACCAGGGCCATGAACAGGGCCGTGCCGAAGTACGCCCCCACCCACGGGTAGAACTGCCCGCTGAGCGTGCCCGCCTTGAACAAGAACACCACCCCCGCCAGCACCGGCAGCACTGGGGAGAGGGTGAGCGCGTCCACCCCCTGCACCACCTCGATGAGGAACAGGCCGACGCTGGCGATGGTGCCCCCGGCCCAGGCGTGCGCGATCTGCCTCTCGACGAACAGCACCGGCCCGCCCCGCCGCCGCAGCCGCCAGAAGATCGCCCCCCACGTGACCAACCCCGCTCCCCACAGGGTCAGGTAGGCCAGGTGCGAGTTCACGCCCCACTCGTCGAGCTTCTGCCACGCCAGCACCTGCGTGGCCAGGCAAATCAGGAAGATGGCCAGGCTGTGCCACATCCACAGCAGGCCCCAGTTTTCCAGCACGGCCGCGTGGTGCGTCTCGCGGAGCATACGGCTCACGAACGAGCCGAGACTGTCCTGCACGCTCAGCTTGTCGCCCACCCGGTAGGCGTCCAGGTCGGCGGCGAGCGCCGTCGCCGACTGGTACCGCAACTCCGGCGGCTTCTGCAGACACTTCAGGCAGATGAGTTCCAGATCGCGGTCGACGGTCGGGTTCAAATCCCGCGGCGGGATCGGCTCCTGTTCGAGCACCAACAGGAGCGTGTCCACGGGGTTCGACGCCTGAAACGGCGGGCGGCCGGTGAGCAGTTCGTACAGGATCGCGCCGAGCGAGTACACGTCGGACGCGGGGGAGATGTCGCGGCGGCTGGTCGCCTGCTCCGGAGCCATATAGCTGGGCGTGCCGACCACCGCCCCGGTGCGGGTGAGCGACTCGGCGCGGTCGGTGCGTTTGGCCAGGCCGAAGTCCGAAACTTTAGGAGACAGGAGGCGGGGATCAGGGGTCAGTCCGGAGGCGTGCTTCCTGTCTCCTGTCTCTTGTCTCCTGTCTCCTGACAGCAGGATGTTCGACGGCTTCAAATCGCGGTGCAGCACCCCGTGGTCGTGGGCGTGTTGGACGGCGCGGGCGATGACGGCCACCAACTCGGCGGCGGCACGGGGCGGCAGCGGCCCTTCGGTGTTCACCAGATGAGCGAGCGTGCAGCCGTCCACGTACTCCAGGCACAAGTACGCCTGCCCGTCGGCCGACCCGACCTCGTGGACGGTCACGATGTTCGGGTGGTGCAACCGGGCGGCGGCCTCGGCTTCGCCCTGAAACCGCCCGCGGTCCGCCTCGCTCGCCAAATGCGCTTCCCGCACCATCTTGATGGCGACGGTCCGGTCGAGGGACCGCTGCTTCGCCTTGTACACCACGCCCATCCCGCCGCGGCCGAGTTCGGACAACAGGACGAAGTCGCCGAACTCGCGGGGCAGGGTGGACGGCGGCTCGTCGGCGGAGAGCGTGCGGGGGAGGGTGGTGTCCGTGGACCCGCGGGCGAGGTCGGCGAACTGGGCGACGGCCCAGAGTTCGCGCAACTCGGCGGCCAACTGCGGGTGGCGGCCGGCGGCGGCGTCCACGTCCGGAGCCGACCCGCGGCGGGCCTGTTCGGACAGGTCGCAAATGATCAGGGCGAGTTGTTCGTCGCGGTCGGCGGTCATGCTGCTACTGTAGCCGCCGGCCGGCGGCGCGATTTTCGATCAGTCCCATTCATTCGTGCGAAGAGTCCGCCTTTCCCCACAAGTCTGCCACGGTTGGGCGTATTCCCGGTGAGCGGACCCTTTCCGCCGACTTCCCCAGAGGAGACACCCATGCGTTCGCTGATGATTCTGGCCGGCCTCGCCGCCGGCGTGCTGTTCACCACCTCCACCGCCTCGGCCCAGTTCGTCATCGGCGGCGGCGGCCGAGTGCCCGGCGGCGGGTTCCAGTCGGTCGAGCAGCGGCCCGGCCAGTACTACGGCTTCCCCGGCGGCACCAACTTCAACCCGTACACCGGCAGCGTGTACCGCCCGTGGGCCGGCACCGTCACCAAGCCGAGCGGCAACTACTACTACGTCCCCGGCACCGGCACCTACACGCCGTTCGGCAAGGTGCCGGGCACCGGCATCTACCAGAACCCGTGGTCCGGCAACCAGTACAACCCGGGCAGCGGGGCGTACATCCGCCGCTGGTAGTCGTGGCGAGTGCGGTCTTCTCCGCGGGCGGACGAGCGGACGCGTGATCCGCTCGCACGCTCGCGGAGACCCGCGTGGTGGCTACAATTCCCCAATTCCACACCGGAGTTGCCATGCACGCCGTCCACGCCCCCGCCGCAATCGACCGCCTCGTGCGGTTCCTGTCCGTCCCCGGCATCACCGGCGAGGAGAAGTTGATCGCCAAGGAGATCGTCGCCGCCCTGCGGGAAGCCGGCGTGCCGAGCAAGCACATCAAGTACGACGACGCGAACGCCCGCATCCCGCTGCCCACGCAAACCGGCAACCTGATCGCCACACTGCCCGGCATCGGCGCGCTGGCGGACGCCCCGCCCATCCTGTTCATGACGCACATGGACACCGTGCCGCTGTGCGCCGGGGCCAAGCCGAAGAAGGTGCCCGGCAAGATCGTGAACACGGCCGACTCCGCGCTCGGCGGCGACAACCGCACCGGGTGCGCGGTGCTCGTCACGCTGGCGGCGGAGTTGATCGAGCACAAGCTGCCGCACCCGCCAATCACCTTCCTGTTCACCGTGCGGGAGGAGTCCGGCCTGTTCGGGGCACGCCACCTGAACCCGGCGGATCTCGGCGGGGCGACGATGGGGTTCAACTTCGACGGCCGCTCGGCGGGGGATGTCATCATCGGCGCGGTCGGGGCGGATCGGTGGGAGGTCGAACTGTTCGGGCTGGCCTCGCACGCCGGGGTCGCCCCGGAGCGGGGCATCTCGGTGTGGATGCAACTGGCCGTGGCGCTGACCGACGTGAAGGCGACCGGCTGGTGGGGCAAGGTGAAGCAGCCGTCCGGCGAGGGGACGAGCAACGTCGGGCCGATCACCGGCAAGCACGGCCGGCCGGCCGGCGACGCGACGAACGTGGTGACGGACTACATCAGCGTGAAGGGCGAGAGCCGCAGCCACGACGCCAAGTTCTTCAAGCAGATTACGCTCGCCTACAAGGACGCTTTCGAGGCGGCGGTGGCGGCCGTGACCGACCACGAGGGCACGCCGGGGCGGATGAAGTTCACCGCCCGCACCGACTACTACCCGTTCCGCTTGAAGGAGACGGCGGCGGTGGTGAAGCGGGCGGCGGCGGCGGTGTCGGCCGTCGGGCGGGTGCCGAACCCGCGGGTGGCGAACGGCGGGCTGGACGCCAACTGGATGGTCAAGCACGGCCTGCCCACGGTCACGTTCGGGGCCGGGCAGAACGACATCCACACCGTCAAGGAGTGGGTCGACTTGACCGAGTTCGAGGCCGGGTGCAACCTGGCCGTGGCGGTGGCGACGGGGTGACTCAGATAGGGTGGGTCGCTCTCGCCGAGAGCGACAAAGTCACCGGCTCTCGGCGAGAGCCGGCCACCCTAACAGAGTGTCACGCCTCCGTCACTCCGCGGAACTTTTCGCCCCCTGACTCGTTTCAATATTGGTGCCCTGTTCGCCCCCGCATCCGTTGAGGTCCGCCCGTGCTCCGCTTCGCCCCGCTCGCCCTGCTGCTGCTCACCCCGCTCGTGTCCGCCGCCGAACAGAAGCCGACCGACGCCGAGGGTGAACTGATCGCCCTCGTGGGCAAGCTGGGCGGCAAGGCCAAATTGAGCGACGAACTGGACGCCGAATCCCGCGTGGCAGCGGTGCTCGAGAAGGCGAGCGACGCCGACCTGCTCGCCCTGAGCAAGCACCCCGGCCTCGGCTCGCTCGACCTCCGCTCGGCGGCCAGAGTGACCGACAAGGGGTTCGCCGCACTGAAGGAGGTGCCGAACCTCCAGCGCCTGTACCTGAGCGGGTGCTCGCTGGAAACGGCCGACGCCACCGCCATCGGCTCCCTCCGCCCGCTCACCCTCCTGGTGCTGGCCGGGTGCAAGCTGACCGACGCCGAGGTGGCCAAGTTCGCCAAGCTGAAAAACCTGAAGTCGCTCGACCTGATGGACACGCCCGTCACGGACAAGGCGGTGGACACGCTCCTGGCCCTGGCCAAGCTGGAAGAACTGAACCTGTCGGGCACGCGGGTGATGGACGCCGGGGCGAAGAAGCTGTTGGCCCTGGAAGGGCTGAAGCTGCTGCAACTGAACAACACGAAGGTGTCGGCGGCGGCCATCGCCGACATGGAGGACGAACTGAAGGCGGCCAAGCGGCGGTTGAAAATCTTGCGGTGACGCGAGCGAGGGCGGTTGCGTCGGGGCGGCGGGTGTTCTAGGGTTCGGCCGGAAAGTGTCGCCAGACCTGAACCGCCGCCCCGCACCGTCCCCCCACGGGTGTGACATGTCCGTCCCCACGTCGGTCGAAGAGTTGATCCAACTGATCCGCAAGAGCGGGATGGTGGACGAGTCGGCGCTGAACGGCTACCTGCACCGGCGGCAGGGCGGGCGGGGCCTGCCGGCCGACCCGCGGCTGGCCGCCGACGCGATGGTGGCCGACGGCCTGCTGACCGACTTCCAGGCCGAGCAGTTCCTGCTGGGCAAGTGGCGGGGGTTCACCGTCGGCAAATACAAACTGCTCGAGCGGGTGGGCGTGGGCGGCATGGGGCAGGTGTTCCTGTGCGAGCACCTGTTCATGAAGAAGCGGGTGGCGGTGAAGATCCTGCCGCCGGCGAAGGCCGAGCAGCCGGCCGCGCTGGGCCGCTTCTACCGCGAGGCCCGCGCCGCCGGCCAGCTCGAGCACCCGAACATCGTCCGCACGCACGACATCGACCAGGACGGCAACCTGCACTACATCGTGATGGAGTACGTGGACGGGTCGAACCTGCTGGACATGGTGAAGCACCACGGGCCGATGCCCGCCCCCCGCGCCGCCCACTACATCCGCCAGACCGCTCTCGGGTTGCAGTACGCCTTCGACAACGGCCTCATCCACCGCGACATCAAGCCGGGCAACGTGCTGGTGGACCGCAACGGCACGGCCAAGCTGCTCGACATGGGCCTGGCCCGCTTCTACCAAGACCAGTCGGACATGCTGACCGTCAAGTACGACGACAAGATCGTCCTCGGCACGGCCGACTACGTGGCCCCGGAGCAGGTGGCCAACAGCCACGCGGTGGACGTGCGGGCCGACATCTACGCGCTCGGCGGCAGCCTGTACTTCCTCCTCGCCGGGCACCCGCCGTTCCCCACCGGCACCGTCTCGCAGAAGCTGCTGTGGCACCGCACGAAAGACCCCACCCCGCTCCGGCAGGTGCGGCCGGACGTGCCCGACGGCCTGGCCGCGGTGGTGGCCAAGATGATGCACAAGGACCCGGCCCAGCGGTACCAGACGCCGGCCGAAGTGGCGGTCGAGCTGGCTCAGTGGGCGGCGGCCGAAGTGCCCGTGCCGACCGAGGCCGAACTGCCGGCGCTGAGCAAAGCCGCCCGCGACCCGGCGGCCGACCGTGAGAGCGGGAGCCGCGTGGTGAGCAAACCGGCCGCGGTCGTGGCCGCCGCGCCACCCCAGATGGCGTTCGCCGCCTCGCCCGCCGCCCGCCCGTCCCCGTTCGCCGCCGAAGCCGCCGTCGCGCTGAGCGTCGCCCCCTCGCCCGGCAGTCACACGCCAACGCCGGGCCATCGCCCGTCCCCGTTCCAGCCCGCCCCGGCCACGGCCAGCGAGACGGCGAACGGGATGGCCGGCCAGCCGACCAACCCGCGGGTGTCAGGGGCGGTCAAATGGACGCACGGCAACCAACCGCCACGGCCGACCGCCGTCGCCCCCGGCAGCTTCCCGGTCATCGCCCCGCTCCCGCCCGACTCCCGCGGCCCGCGGCGGACGGTCCTGGTCATCGGCCTGGCGTGCCTCGCCGCCGTCATCGCGGTCGGGATGTTCGTCTACAAATTCGTGATCGCCAAGCCGGCCCCAGTGCCGCAAGAAGTGCAGCAAGCGCAGTGATCCGATAGGGTGGGTCGCTCTCGCCGAGAGCGACATTCGGAACCGGCTCTCGGCGAGAGCCGGCCACCCTACCAGACGGCTCGGTTAGGGTGGGTCGCTCTCGCCGAGAGCGACATTCGGAACCGGCTCTCGGCGAGAGCCGGCCACCCTACTTCCCCACTGGCACCAACTGCTTCTCGATCTCCGGGGGCATCTCGAACTGGGTCGCCACCGCCGCCAGCGGCTCGCCGAGTTGCGGGATCAGCGCTTCCTTCATGTTCCCCAACCGCTTCTGTTCGGCCAACCGCAGCACCGGCAACCGCTCGGGCGGCAGGCCCATGATGCGGCAGCCGGTCGCGTCCACGGCGAGCAAATCCAGGCCCATGACGATCGCGCCGACGTGCTTGGCGGTGCCCGCCAGCGGGCCGTCGCCCTCCATGCCCACGATCGCGTCGATGATGGCCAGGTGCGGCGTGTGCGTGAGCGCGATGTCCACGATGCTGTTCGGGATGCCCCGCCAGTGCAGCTCGTTCTTCGGCCACCCGTAGCAGATGCCGGGCAGGATGCCGAACAGGTTCTTCAGCGAAAGCGTCGCCCCGGCCCAGTGGTGCGTCTTCAGCTTGGGAAGGCTGACGAACACGTCCGCTTCCGCAATCGTCTTCGACAGGTACAGGTACTCCAGGCCGGTCGTGCGGCCGACGTTCGGCACCTTCACCGGCTCGTCGTGGTTCACGTCCACGAACCGCACCCCGCGGGCGCGCAACACGTCGCCCAGCCCGCTCTCGTTCACCAGGAACTGCGCGTTCCGCCAGTGCCCCGGCCCCTCGGCGACGACCACCTCGGCCGCCCCTTCGCGCTGGAACAGGTCGATGACGGCACCGACGAACTTCGGGTTCGTGTTGATGACGCGGTCGCGGTGGAACTCGACGAGGTTCGGCTTCAGCACCACCCGCTTGCCGGCGACGGGCACGTACTGGCGGAAGTGGTCGAACTGCTTCTGCAAAATGTCGGCGAGCGGGGCGTCGTAGCTGTCGGCTTTGGCGATGTGAACGCCGGACGTGACCGGCAGGGGTCGCATCGCCCCGGTGCCGCTGAGCAGGAAGTTCTGCACCTTCGCCTTCAGCTTGCCGAAGAAGCCGACCGACTCGGACGCGGCCCGCACCGGCTCGTCCTTCGCCGACTCGCGGGTGCTGCCGACGATGGCGTGCGTGGCGACGGTGGGCGTGTCGTTCAGCAGGAACGGGTTGCGGGTGGCAGTGTTCAGTGCGAGTGCGGCGAGCGCCAGGCGGAATGGGCCAGCACCGAGGCCGTTCGTTTGCGCGGCTTCGTAGGCGAGTGAGTCGGCGATCTTGGTGTCGAGTACCCCCCACCCGGTTCGGGCTGCGCCTTCACCGACCTCCCCCACAAGGGGGGAGGTGGGCAAATCACCTCCCCCCTTGTGGGGGAGGTCGCCGCGCAGCGGCGGGTGGGGGGTGCCCAGCAACTCTCGCGTAGCGGCGTCATCCGCATGCACGCTCAGGGCGAGCTTGATCCACGCCAGCGTTTCGAGATCCTTCGTCTGATTCGCCACGACTCGCAGGTAGCCGACCGCCGCGTCCACCCGCGGGTTGTCCTTCACCCCTTGCAGGGCCAGCAGCAGCACGCACGTCGACCCGGGAATCGGCTCGGTCTGCTTGCCGAGAATCATCCGGCTGCCGTAGTTCGCCCCGCCGTGGTCGAACGCGCGATCCAGCAGCAGCCGCAACCCCTCCTGCACCCGCGGGTGACTTCCCAACCCCACCGCTCGCAGGGCCAGGCACGCCCACGCGGTCGGCTCCACCCATGAGAACGTGTCTTCGGCCCACGGCCAGCCGAGCAGCCCGGCGTCGATGTCGCCGGCGTCGGACGTGTCCATCCGAACGACTTTGCCCTCGATGCCGAGCAGTTTGTTCGCAATCGGTTGTAGCTCCCCCGCCGCGTGGTTCAACGTGCCGCGGGTGAACAGCACGAGCGCCGTCGGCCACACCGCTTGCGGCCGCCCGCGGGTGAGGCGGTAGCTGCCGTCCGGGTTGGCGTGCTGCTGAATGGCGGCGACCGCGGCGGCAATCTGTGGTGCGAAGCGGTCGGCTTCGGCCGCTAACGCGAGCGCCGTAAGGCAGGTGGGTTCGAGGTGCGTCGGCTGCCCGCGGTGGTAGCCGAACCCGCCGTCGGGCGACACGGCCGCGGCGAGCAACTCATCTGGCGAGGGGGCCATCGGGTGCGCTCGGGGGATGAGATTTCAGCGGAAGCATAGAACAGAGGGCGGGTGAGGCAGGATCAAAAAATCGGGACACGGACGACACGGAGGAAGCAGGGATGCAGAGGATCAGAAGAATTGATTTGTTCTGA